>MWEJ01000067.1 GCA_002071025.1 Verrucomicrobia bacterium ADurb.Bin070
GACGGTGCGCCGCTGTCTGGAGCCGCGCACCCTCCGCATCGAGGTCGAGGACAGCCTGCGCCGGCTCGGCACCGACCGCATTGATTTGATGCAGACGCACGCGCAGGCGTCAGAACCGTTCAAGACCCCGATCGAAGACACGATGGCCTGCCTGATGGCGCTGCGCCAGCAAGGCAAAATCCGCGAGATCGGCGTCTCGAACTGCACACCGGCGCAGATGGACGAGTACCGCGCGGCCGGCGTGATCGTAACCAACCAGCCGCGCTACAGCATGCTCGACCGCGCCATCGAACGCGACCTGCTGCCCTACTGCATCGAACACGCCATCGCCATCCTGGCCTACTCGCCGCTGGAGCAGGGCCTGCTCACCGGCAAGATCGGCATGGATACGGTCTTTCCGCCAGAAGCCTTCCGCAACAAGCTCTCTTGGTTCGCGCCGGAACGACGGCGCGGCGTGCTGGACCTGCTGGCCGGATGGCAGCCGCTCACCGAGAGTTATGGCTGTTCGCTGGCCCAGCTTGTGATCGCCTGGACAGTCGCGCAACCCGGCATCACGGTCGCGCTGTGCGGCGCGCGCAAAGCCGCCAACGCGATTGAAAACGCCGAGGCCGGCGCGCTGGCGATCGAGGCGTCCGACCTCGTGCGCATGCGCCGCGACATCGAAGCGCTCGCTCCGCTCGAGCCGTGAGAATGAGTGCGTCAAGGATGGAGGTATCGTGAAACACGCCCTGCTCTTTCTGTCCATGCTGACTGTGTTTTCGAGCCAAGCGGCGGAGCCCGTCGTCCGTCCGGCGGAGACACGCCGCCAGCTTGCCCGCATCCAGCCGGAAGCTGTGCGGCTGGCCTTGGAGGACATGGCGGCGCGCTGGCCTCAACGCTGCGGTCAGACGGACCGCGCGTGGTGCGCGACCCTCGGTGCGCGCCGCGACGCGCTCATGCGGCGACTCGAGGCGAACGAGCCCGCTGCGGTTGCTGAGGCCGACGTGCTGGTGCGGCAGGTCCGCGCCGCCCTGCTGGCCAACCCGCTGCTGGACACCGACCGCCTGCTGCTCGTGCGCCGTGGCGCCAACAATCTGGCCCTGCCGCAGAATTGGCAGCAGCAGCGCGATGTCAACCGCAAAGGGTTGACCAACGAAATCGCGCTGCTCACCGGCCTGCGCGGCGCGCCGGCGCTGACCCCGCTGCACCGCGCCGAACCGGGCACCTATGTCGGCGACCTGCAACTCCACTGGGATGCGCGCCGCCTGATGTTCACGGGCGAGAACGAGAAACGCCTGCATCGCGTCTACGAGCTGGACCTTGATGCGCCGTCGCAGCCAAAAATGTATCCGTTCATTCCCGACGACGATGTCGACAACTACGCCGGTTGTTGGCTGGCTGACGACTCGGTGCTCTTTCTCTCCAACGCCACCTTTATCGGTGTGCCGTGTGTGGTCGGCTCCTCGTACGTCGCCGCGCTCTACCGCTGGACGCCCGCCGACGGCGTGATCCGTCGGCTGACCTTTGATCAGGACCACAACTGGTATCCCACGCAGATGCCGGACGGACGCGTCATGTATCTACGCTGGGAGTACAGCGGCATCGTGCACTATGTCTCACGCCTGCTCTTCACTCTGAATCCCGACGGCACCGGACAGCGCGAGTTGTACGGCAGCAACAGTTACTGGCCCAACGCGCTCTTCTACGCGCGCCCCGTTCCCGGCGACCCCCACCGTTTCACCGCGATCGTGTCGGGCCACCACGGCGTGCCGCGCATGGGCGAGCTGGTGCTGTTCGACCCCACGCTGGGGCGACGCGAAACGCAAGGCGTGGTGCAACGCATCCCCGGCCGCGGCCAGCCGGTCGAGAATAAGGTCAAGGATGAACTGGTCGACGACTCCTGGCCCAAGTTTCTGCACCCGTGGCCGCTGGGCGGCGGGTACATCCTCACCGCCTGCAAGCCGGAGCCCGATGCACTGTGGGGCCTGTATCTCGTTGACACCTTTGACAACATCACGCTCATCCATGAAGAGCAGGGGCAGGCCCTGTTTGAGCCGGTCCCGATTCAACCGACCGCGCGGCCGGTATTGCTGCAAGATCACGTGCGCCCTGCGGAAAAGCACGGCCGCGTCAAAATCGTGGATATCTATGAGGGGCCCGGCCTCGCAGGCGTACCGCGCGGCACCGTCAAGACGCTGCGGCTGATGACCTACTCGTTCGCCTACCGCGGCATGGGTTCCGAGACTGATCGGGTCGGTTTTGACGGTCCGTGGGATGTGGTGCGCATCATGGGGAGCGTGCCGGTCGAACCGGACGGCTCGGCTTATTTCGAGGTGCCGGCGAACACGCCGATCTCGCTCCAACCGCTCGACGCGCAGGGACGCGCGCTGCAACTGATGCGGAGCTGGCTGACGGTCATGCCCGGCGAGCTGCAATCCTGTTCCGGATGCCACGAGCCGCAGAACAGCAGCGCCGGCCCGACGCGCCCCATGCAGGCCATGGCGCGGCCGCCCTCGCAGATCCGGCCGTGGTACGGCCCTGAACGCGGCGTCTCCTTCAACCGCGAGGTGCAGCCCGTGCTGGACCGCTACTGCGTACGCTGTCACGACGGGCGCCCCGGCCGCCCCGATTTCACGCTGCGGCCCGGTGTTTCGATCAAGACCAAGGAGGTCTACTACATCAATGCGAACAACCTCTTCCCGCCGGCTTATCTGGCGCTCTGCGCCTACATCCGCAGCCAGACGCAGGAAGGGGACAACCGCTTGCAGACGCCCTGCAATTTCCATGTTTCGACGACAGAGCTGTTTCAGATTCTGGAGGCCGGCCACCACGGTGTGCGCTTGGACGCGGAATCGTGGGACCGGCTGACCACCTGGATCGACATGAACCGTCCCAACCACGGCACGTGGAGCGAGAATGTGGGCGTCACGCGCATGGGCCGGCTCGCAGAGCGCCGAGCTGAGATGCAGCGCCGCTACGCCAATCTGGACGAGGCACACGAAGTCACACACGGCGTCGCCACGCTGGCTGCCGCGGCCTTGCCGCCTGAAGAGGCGCCACCTCCGGCGGTCCCGGCTCCGGCTGTGGCGGAGTGGCCTTTTGATGCGGCGTCCGCGCGCGCCAAACAACAGGCGCTCGGCGCGGTCACGCGCGCGCTCGATTTGGGCGGCGGCATCTCGCTTACTTTGGCACGCATCCCGGCCGGAGCCTACGCTGCCGCAGACGGACGCCGCGTCACGATCGCGCGGCCGTTCTGGATCAGCGCCGAAGAGGTGACCAACGAACAGTACGCGCGCTTTGACCCGCACCACGACAGCTTTATGGAGCGGGGCGAATACATGCAGTTCACGCCGAAAGAACGCGGCTATCCGCTCAACACGCCGACGCAGCCGGTCTGCAGGGTGTCGTTCGACGCCGCCACCGCCTTCTGCCGCTTCGCCGCGCAGCGCAGCGGCCTGCGCGTGCGCCTGCCGAGCGGCGACGAGTGGGAGTGGGCCGCGCGCGCGGGGGCTGCCACACCGATGACGTACGGCGGGATTGACGCGGACTTCAGCGGACAAGCCAACCTGGCGGACGCCGTGTTCCACAAGATGGAGCGGCTGCGCGCCAACATGCCCGGCGCGGCCATTCCGGCCTGGCGGCCGGCCGTCACTAACGTGTCGGATGGGTTTCGCGTCTCCGCACCGGTCGGCCGTTTCGCGCCCAACGCCTGGGGTTTGCATGACGTGCACGGCAATGTCTGGGAGTGGACCTCAGACCGGTTGCCGGACGGGCGCGCGATCGCCCGCGGCGGTTCCTGGTGGAAACGCCCGCGCCACGCCACTTTTGCGGCGCGCGTGCCGTACGTCCCGTGGCAGCAGGTCTACGATGTCGGCTTCCGCGTGCTGGTTGAATCTGACGACTGACACCGCCGAGGGTAATCGGTTGGTGGCAGGAGTGCGCGAGTCTAGCGCGTGTTTGATGCGAAGCACAGTCGGGCGCGGGCGTCCCCGCCCGCAAGGTGAAAGTCCTCGCGCGACACAGATGCGCGTTTTGACACCCAAGCCATGGGGCGCTCAGTCTTTTGCACAAACGTTTTTGCAGGCGGGACGCCTGCACTCCCAACTCGCCACTCCCGAATCTTCAACCTCCGGCGTTTTTTCCGGCAGCTTGCAGCACCAGCTTCGCATGCGTCGCATAAGCGCCGCGCGGATCATTCGCATACGCGCGCAACGTCTTTTCGCCCAGCCCTTGATGATCGCCCAAACGGAAAAGGGCGCGCGCTACCGCGAGCTCGCGCAGGCAGTTGGAACGCTCGATATCGCCTTCGCGATTCGAGTAGTTTTTGATCACCGGCAGCTCAGCCTGCATCGCGAAGGAATAGCCGCCCACGCCCTCTTTGGCGAGCAGTGCGCCCAGCGCAGGCGCCGCAGAGCGGTCACCGATCGCCTCGAGCGCCAAGGCCACAGCCCGGAAATGGGAGAATTCGTGGGAGGCGTCGAGCACGTTCGTCTTCCGGAGGATCGCGGCAACCGCCTGCTTGGAACGCGCACGCCCAAGCGCGATGATATAGCTGTCCACCCAGCTCACGCTGCGGTTGAACTGCCCCATACCGCGGAAATTCCAGCCCTTGTCCCATTCGAGCGCATTCACCTTTTCGATCAGCTCGCGTTCGCCATCGGCATGCCCCATCATGGCCAGCACATGCGCATAGACGAACCGATCCTCGGGTTTGCGCGCCTGCTTGAAGGCCGCCTTCAGCAGCGGCACACTGCGCGCGGCATCGGTCATCACCACGCCAAGCCCTTGATATTTCTCGGGCAGGCTCTTCACCGCCTCCGTGTACCGCGACTGCGGTAGCGGGAACGAATCTTTCATGGTCAGCACATCCGGCGGCAGAATCTTCATCTCGATCAAATGACGCTGCAGCGCCTTCATGTCCACCTTGCGCACGGTGACGCCGGCCTTGACGGCCATCGCGGCAGCCGTGCCTGCCGCATAGCCCTGATTCTGCACATCCGGCTGCATGCGCAGGATCGGCATGGCGTCGCGGTGGGCGCTGATGCCGAGCCCCGTCACCAGCAGCCCCTCCAGCTTCTTCGGCAACAGGCAGCGGTAAGGCAGATTGACCTTCATGCCGTGGTGCCCCGGATCCTCAATGAAAAACTGTTCATGCACGGTATGGCCGTGCGAATCAAAGTTACTGAATGGCTGCACCACCACATCGGGGTAAGTGCGTTCGTTCACAACGTCAAGCGGCGACATGTAGAATGCGCCGATCAGGCGGCGGCGCTCGCGGCTGTTGATGACCTGCGCCTGATCCCAGATGCCCTCGCGCATGCTGGTGCGCGAACGCAACGCGAAGAAACAGAGGTCGGCAGCGTCGGTGTCGTCCAGGAAGCCGACATCGGTGTTCGTGTAGCTGGATCCCATCAGGCGCGGCGTCTGCCCCACCCCTTGCAGAGCGAGCTCGTCGGCCGTGATGAACTCTGTCTCCTCGCCGGCCAGCGCGGCCAACTCCGCGTTGCCGGTGCCGTCGATCGCCGCCTTGCAGCGGATCACGCCGCGCTCGCCGTCCGGCGTCAGCACCACCACGCCGGTCACTGCGCCGTTCTCAACCACCACGCCGTTCACCATGGTGCCGTACCAGATTTCGGCACCGGCCTTGCGGTTCTGGCTGCGGTACCACTCGGACTTGCTCTGCGAAAAGACAACACCGGTCTCTTTCACGCCTTGGTCGATCTCGCTGGTGAAGCCGACGCGGTTGCCCCAATAGTAGATGCCGATCAAACCGTCGGTCTGCACGCCCCCCATCTGATAAATGTACTCGCACACAATGGTGCGCGCGCCATGTCGCGCTGCAGCGATGCCGGCCGGCCCGCCGCCGGTGCCCGCGCCGGCCACCACCACGTCGCACTCGGCCAACACAGGCAATTCACGCGCGTCCGCCTTGACCGAACCGGAGGTGTTCGAAAGGTACGGCGGCAACCCTTTGGCATGTTCGCCGATCTTCGCGGCGGCGCGCGGTGCGGACGGTGCGCGGACGGTCGCACGCACGTTGCCCAAAGCCGGCCGGCGCGCGGCGAGTTTGGCGGCCTCCGCCCCCAAACGTTCGCCGACGGCCATCAGGTTGCCGGGCATCATCAACTGCGCGGCTGCCTGCCGGGACAGATCGGCCATGGCGCTCAGCACAAACAGATACTCCGTGCCGGCCGGCTGGAAGGCCTTCAGGTCGAGCGCGTCGGCGCCGGGCCATGGCGCCTGCGAGGCGGCTTGGCCCTGAATGCGGTCGGGATGCACCAGCGACAGCGTGTCGGCCGACTCCAGTTGGCTCGGCACAAAGGTCAGATCGCGCGCCTTCTGCTCAGCCTCGGCGAACGAGCGGACCGAGCCGTCCTTCATCGGCAGGTCGATCTCGCACTCGAACATGCGGCCCGCAATCATATCAGGCGATCCCTTGGGCGGCTTGATGCCGGTGACGCGCGCGTTGTAGAGGCCGAACAACTCTTTGACGCGCACGCCCTCGGCGCGCGGGGCCTCGCCTGCCACCACGATGCGCTTGAAGGTGTAGGTGCCGGCCGGGAAAGGTGTTGCCTGACCGCCCGCCGCGCGCGCCAGCAGGCCGCGCTCCGTGGCGTCGATCACCACTTTGGCTTTAACGGCCTGTCGCCCGCTGCGGTTCGCGATCACCACGCCCGACAGCTTGCCGGAGGCGTCGACCAATGGCTCAGTCGCGTGCGCGCCGGTAAGGAAGGATACGCCGGCCTTCAGCAGCGCCACGTCCAGCGCTTTCTTGACTTTCAACGGCGTGGTCTGGTCGGCGACACCCTGGCCGGCGGCCGAGTCCTTGGCCGGATACACGTAGAACTCGCCGAGCAGTTGCCGCTTCACACCGTCTCCGAGCACAGCGTCAATTTTGAGATAGCGGTGTTTGCCGGCGAGCGGCACCTTGAGGGTTGCGCACTCCGGCTCCAGTTCGCTCATGCGTTCCGCCGTATCGCCCAGCGGCTGCCAGCTTTGTTTATCCTGGCTGCCGGACACGCGGATTTTGGCTGTTACGAAACCATTATCACCCTCGCGGTGGAAAACTGCAGCGGCAAATGAGCCCAGTTCAACCACGGCTCCCAAGTCCAATTCGAACGCGACATCTTCCTCAAATTGCACGCTCTGGGTGGGCGCTTCGCTCCATTTGCCATCGGCCAGCATGGCGCCGCCGATATCTTTGTGCGCAGCGGCCGCCGTTTTATCGGCCTTGTACGTGAAAGGCAGTGACTCGGGACGGCGCTTGTCCGGCGCAAACATCTTGGTGATGAGCCCGCAACGGGTATCGTCGTCACCGTCAAGCCGCAGCCTGAGTTTACCCGCCATGTCTTCACCCAGATAAGGCCGCGGTGCGGCCACGAAGACCTTGGCGCCGGCCTCCGCAGCCTTGAGCGCAGCCGCCACGGCCCCGGAAGAGCCTCCAATCACCACCACATCCACATCCTGCACGAGCGGCAGAGCCTTTTCCTCTTCAACGATGCCAGCGGTACCGGCGATTCCCGCCAGCAGAACAACACCACACACTACACTTTTCTTCATGATTCCCCCCGATGCCTGCGCTTTACAATCCTATGATGATTGGGAAACATTTTTGCATGCTGACGTGGCGTTCTGCAAGGATTTCTTTGGTTATCCGGGCAATCGGTTAACGGCAGGGATGTGCGAAGATCGCGCGTTCCTGATCGAAAAATGGGCAGACGAGTCTGGGGGCGCGGCCACATTTTGGAGCGCGGCGGCTTGCCGCCGCTTTGGAAAGTGGGAGCAAGCTCCCGCACTCCACAAACCGATTACGTGGCACTATTTTGTGCCCGACTCCGCCGGGAAGAGCCGCACCACCACCACGCCGTGACGCGGGATGTCCGCCGCGCTGAAGCGGTCACTGAAGACGCCGAGATCTTTGTGCCGCCAGAGGTCGCGAACCCGTTGCGGGCCTCGCACCTGCGCCTGCTCCCACGTCACCGTCACCGTGGACGGCTCCTCGCCGATGTTGAACAAGCCGACAGCCACCGTGCCGTCTTCCAAACGTTTCACCAGCACTTCGCCGCCCGGCACGTCCAGATTGACGGCCTGAAGGCCGATCGGATCTTGGTTCACGTCGAGCATCTCGCTGTTGGTCAGTAGGCTCAGTGTGAAGGGATCCAGCGTCTCGAGCGGAGCGCCGATGATGATCGGCGCGGACCACAGGCACCAGAGCGAGATGTGGCTGAACTGCTCGTCCACTGTCAGCCGGCTTGGGCGCAGCGGCTTTCTGTCCCAGCCGCCCAGCAACCCGACGCGCAGCGGGCAGGGCATGTTCCAGTGCCCCGGCCTGTTATAGGCCTGCCAACGTTTGTGCGAGACCCACAGGTCGCGCACGCCCAGCGCCCATTTCTGTTTGCTCGCGTCGAGTTGGGTCTTGCTCCAGACATCCACGAGATCGCCGTCCGTCCGCGTCATGGTGCCGATGGCCGTATACGCTGCGGCGTCTTCAAACGGAGCGGTGTTGGACAGTTCAAGCACGATGTCGCGCGGCTGCGCAAGCAGGGCTTCGCCCATCGCTTTGGCGAGCGCCACGCTGTCGATGCCCCAGTCGTACTTGAAGTAGTCGATACCCCAGGCAGCCGCCTGGTGCGCGTCGTTGATCTCGAAGCGGTACGGTCCGTGCGTCCAGCCCTTACCCTTGCCCCTCGGCAGTTTGGCCCAGGCACCATCCTCACTGTCACTCGAACCGCCCACAAAGCCCTCGTAGCTGGTGCGCCACGGCGTCGAATAGTTGCCGACTTTGAGCCCCATCGCGTGCAGATCGTTGCAGAGCTTCTTCATGTCGCCGAATTTCTCATTGGGCTGAATCGCGTTGAACGGGCCGCCGCGCTCGCCCTGCCAGCCGTCGTCGATGTTGACGTAGCAGTAGCCGAAGTCGCGCAGTTTATTTGCCATCGCCCGGGCCGATGCCCGCACGCCCTTTTCATCCACGAACGGGCCGAGACCGCCGTAGGTGTTGCAGCCCATCGGCGGGGTCAGAGCGAACCTGTCTCCCACCACCAGTTTCAGTTGCCGCTCGGCCTTGCCAACTGCATTCGTTGCACGCAGTTTGATCAGATACGTCCCCGGCTTTTTCACCGCACCCCGGAGCAGTCCGTTTTCCATGTCGAATGCCGCGCCCTCGGGCAACCCTTCGGCGGAATAAGTCATCGGCCTTTGCCCTGACACCGCGACCGTGTACTGGATCGGGCTTCCCGGCCGCACGCCGAAAACCTTCGCACCGTTAAAACGCGGCGCCGCCCCGGACGGCGGCGTCACAATATACGGCGTCAGATCTGGAAACTCTCCCGTCGCTTCCGCACCCAACGCCTTGCCACTCAGGCATAACAAACCGAACACCCCCGCCATACAGATCATCACTCGATTTTTCATGTTTCTCTCTTTCTTACCCCGTACCCTGATTAGTCCACACACACTGGCACACCCACGGCAAGCCCGGCTTTTTTTGCTGCCGCCCCCTCTATCAGATATGAATGGGGAGGCAACGCGACGCCTGCCCTCACAGTCCGCTGCTCATCCGAGAAATTGACTGTGATCGACGCGCCGTTCGCGAAGGTGCTGCGCTGCACCAACCCGTCCCTTGTGAGGCGCTCGTGGTTGACCATCTCTGAGTAACCGACCGCGCGCCTCCACCGGCACACGTTATCATAACAGGCCTTGAAGCGCGCCATCTGGTTGTTGAAAAGTTCCTGCTGCGGTTTCCAGAGAACCCACGTCGGCATGGCCGCGTGAACCATCGCCAGCAGATCCTTCTTCCACCAGAGATGCGGCATCCGGTGACTGTTGTCGCCCCACCGCCACGTCGTCTCGCAACAGTCGCCGTACACCAGTTGGAACAGCGGCACCCGGCGCCAAGGATTGAATCCGTACTCTTCGTAACGGGCGAACGCCGGATCGGGCGACAGCGTCTCAAAAGGTATCGCGTGGATCTCTTTCGGGTTTGCGAAAAAGGAGGTCGTGCTCATCACGCCCTCAAAATAATCGGCCACCGGCACGGCCCAGTCACGCCCCTGCTCAGAACCCGCGACAAGCCCCAGTTCGCGCGTCAGATAGTCGAACTGTTTCACGCGCGTCTCCCGATCTGTCGTACGCGTGAGCGGATGCGCGGGGTCGTAGCATTCGTATAGAGCGGTGGCCGTCACACAGTCCAGAAAATACGCCGTGTACGAGGACTCCGCCAGACGTTTGGGCATCTTCTCCCGCAACGTCCGCAGACCACACGTCCAGCAGATCACATAACTGGGATACGTGATCCCCGTTTTTTTATCTGTGTGAGGACACCAGCCAACATGGTTCGAACCGTCGGCTTTCTTGATGACGTCCTGCGGGAAAGTGAATCCCTGACAACGTTCTATTTTCCCAACGGGCGAGTCTGGCGCGTAAAGATCCGAATAGATGTCGTAACGAGAGGACAGATAACCCAGTTCATTGATTTTTTGAACGTCGCCTTTGGAAAACCCCGAGAACATCGCCCGCTCGATACCGAGTTTTTTCACATCCTCCACGTTCTGGAAACGGTCGCTGTAAATGTTGACCGCGCCCACCAACTGATCAATAGAAGGACGTTCTTTGCGTTTTTCCGCGAGTGTTTTGACCAGCCCCTGTGTCTTCGCGTAGGCCCGGTAGCGTTTAGCAAGGACCACATAACCGCCCCGGTCTGCGAAATGATAGAACAGTCGCCGCGGATACCCGAGCGTCCCCTTTTGCGGCTGGAACCACGGCTGGACCGATAGCACCTCGCGCTCCGCACCTTTCACTTTCCGGCCCCGGATGGACACATCGTCCGGTGTCGAAAAGATGCAGACATAGCCCTGACCCGAGGCCAGGTCCGCAGCACCGAACCAAGGCATCGACATAAACCCGCCCAGCGTCTTGCCATCCCACGCCAGCTCATCGACGCGGAACAGAAGCCCAGCGTTCTGCGGGATGACGAGCACGCCCTCAGGTTCGTCCAGCACGAACGGTGAGGGCAACAACAACTCGTTAAACACCACCGCAAAGCCGCCCGAAATTTCGCACGCCACGTCCGACGCCTCCGGCGCCAGACTGAGGCGAACTGTCAACGGCAACGGCGCGTTAGTCCCTTGGAGATAGGCGATGTCCGCCTCGACCCCGAGCTGAGGATACGGTAGCGCCCGTACAGCCTTGACCGCCGCGTTCGATACCCCCGCCGCCTGACTCCAAACCCGGTCGCACCGCTTGTCGGCCACGGTCCACGAGGCGTTCGTGCCGTCCACCGTCACACGGAGCGTTCCGTTCTCGAACACCCAGCTTCCATCACTGGACTGGGTCGCCCCCGCCTGCCGTCCCCCCTTGAACGGCACGCAGGAGACGAGCCCCAGGCACACCGCAGCCCAGACCCCGCCCAACTCAATGTTCATCAAACGCTTCATCGCTATTCCCCCTTGAACCGCTATGTCCCCGCCTGTTTGTCGTCTATCACTTGGTGAAGTGCTTTGCCCAGATCAGCGACGGGCGATCCTTAAGCGCCTTGGCAAACAACTCCTTGGCGCTGTCTGTTTTGCCCTCCGCCAACGCTGCCAGACCTCGCAGATAGAGCGCCTCGGCCGCGCGGTGTGCGCCCCGCTCGGCCGGCGTATTCGCACCGCCGAATTTGGCGTAAGCGTCAATCACCTGCGGTTGCGGCTTCTCCAGCTCGGCGATTCCTTTCTTGAGTTCCTCAAGCGGCGCGGCGGTCTCGCCTGTCTTGCCCATCTCGGTGAGCGCGAGGAACCGATAGTAGTTCATCTCGCCCGGCTTCACCCACCCCTTGAGCGCGTTCCCGAGCTGGGTCTTATAACCGGCTTCATCCCCTTGTGCCTTGAGACTTTGCGCCAGATAGTAACGGACCTTAGGCTCCATGCCGGCATCGCCCGGACGTCCAGCCTGCAGGTTTTGCGGATACGTGAGGGCCGTCTCAAAATCCTTCTGCGCGGCGCCGAAATCCTTCGCAGCCATCTTGTTCAGGCCGCGCAATAACAGCGCGTCCACGAACGGCGCGAGGAGGCCTTCGCCACCCTCCCACACGTGGAAGCGGCGGGTTGTCAGGATCTTGAGCGACTCGTCGTAATTCCCCGCCTCGTTGTAGAGGTACGCCATGCGCAGGATGCAAGCGTCATACTTCTCCGCCGTGGCGCGATACGTCTCCATTGCGGCGAGCCGTTCCGCCGTGCCGACGCCAAGCCTCTCGGCGAGCTTGTCCATCTCCTCAAGGGCGCGGAAGTTTCCGGGGTCCGCGGCGAGAGCGCGCGTGTAATAGTCGTACGCCTCACGCGAAGGCACGCCCGACGGAACGCCCGTGTTTGTGAAATAGGGTCCCGGATGCGCAAGTCCGAACCCGATATTGCGGAGCGCGAGGGCGTGCTTCGGGTTCAGCGCCACCGCCTTCTTCCAACTGGCGAGGGCCGCCTCCTTGAGGTCCCAGTTCCACTCCACGTTGCCGAGGTAATACCACGTGTTGGCGAGCTCGGGGCTGAGCGCCGCGGCGTGCTTCAGCACCGCGTACTCCTCGTGGCGGTTAGGGAAGCAATAGTCCGTGGACTGCGCGGCCGCGGCCGCGTAAAGTTTCCTCGCCCCGTCCGCGTCACCCCTCATCGCGGCGGCATAACCGGCGAAGTAGGCGAAAAGCGGGCTCTTACACGACGCGCACGCGGCCACGGTGTCCTTCAGCAGAACCTCGCCCTCCGTCGCGTAAGGCTTCTCGATGGCGGCGATAGCGTCCGCCTGCCTGCACAGTTCGGCCACTTCGTCCCAAGCGCCGACGCCCCAATAGTCGCATACGGTTTCGAGCAGTTGCTGCGCCTTGAGGCCGCGGTTGCGCCCCGCGTTCAGCACAGCATGCTTGCCGCCGTTCTTGAGGAACGCCTGCTCGGCGACGCCCCAGGAATCGAGCGCGTCGCAGGCCTCCGCCGTGCGAAGAGAGTTAGACGCGGGCCGCAGACGGCCGAGTTGACGGAGAATGTACGCTTTGAGGACATGGAGCTTGGCCGATTTCGCGTCACGGTCAAGCGCATCGTCCACGCGGGCGAGAGCCTCATCCCAATCG
>MWEJ01000068.1 GCA_002071025.1 Verrucomicrobia bacterium ADurb.Bin070
ACGCGCCGCCGCAAACCTGCTTTCCAGCCGCAGCGCCGTGCTCCCATCCTCTGCCGAGGTGCCGACAAAGGACGGAGCCGACTTCGATCTTGTCACCTGGATGGTGATCCTGAGCCCGGAAGGAAACGGCTGACCATGAACACGCTCCAACTCATCCAGCGGCAGGCGTTGAACATACCCATGACCGCCTCATGGTACCTGACCGACATCGGGCGCGCCCAAGGTCTTCAGGATCTTTTCACACGCCAAGCGCCGCAACGCCTCAAAGTTCTCAGAGAATACGCCATCGCGCAGAGTGCCGTCTCCTCCAACCGCATCGAGGGCGTGGAGATCGACAAATCCCGCATCGGCACGGTTGTCTTCGGACACCCCGCCCTCAAGGATCGCGATGAAGAAGAGGTCGCGGGCTATCGTGATGCCTTGAATCTCATCCACAAGCGCGGTGTGAATCTGACCGTCTCGGAGGAGACCATTCTCACCCTCCACAAGCTTAGCCGCGGCGAAATCTGGGACGCCGGCCAGTACAAGGACAAGCCGGTCGACATCATCGAGCGTCTGCCCAACGGCGACCAGCGCGTCCGCTTCCGCAGCGTGTCGCCCTCCGAAACGCCGGTCTTCACCCGCAAGCTCGTGGAGCTGTGGGCCGATCAGATCCGCGAGCGCAACATCTCACCGCTTATCCTGTTGGCCGCCTTCAATCTCGACTTCCTCTGCATCCACCCCTTCCGCGACGGCAACGGCCGGGTATCCCGCCTGCTCCTTCTGCTCACCTGCTATCACGCCGGTATCGACGTCGGGCACTATGTCAGCCTCGAACGCCTGATCGAGGAAAACAAGGAACGCTACTACGAGACCCTCCAGCTCAGCTCCAAGGGTTGGCACGAGGGCAAGCACGATCCGTGGCCTTACATCGGCTTCCTGCTTTTCATCATCAAGAAGGCTTACGACGAGTTTGAGGTGCGCGCCGGCCAGATCGCCGCACCGCGCGGCGAAAAGACGTCTCTTATCGAAGCCGCTATCCGTCAGCAGTCGGGCGACTTCGGCGTTTCAGACCTTCAGAACGTATGCCCCAGCGTCGGCGTCGATCTGATCCGCAAAGTCTTGAAGCGGCTGAAGGGGGCAAGCGTTGAATGCCTCGGTCGCGGCCAGTCCGCCCGCTGGCGCAAGCTGAATTAGGTACTACCCATTGAATTGGGTACTGAATTAGGTAATTAACTTCAGAACTTCCTCCTATGCCTGAACGCACCGACCAACGCGACGCCATCGCCGCCGCCCTCGCGGCCTTCGCCGCCCGCCCGCTTGCGGACGCCGCCCGCGGCCTCTTCGCCGCCCTCGGCTACGCCTCCGACCGCCGCGTGCCGCTCGCCACGCCCAAAGCCTTCCTCGGCCAGTTCGACGCCGCCGGCCGCCTCACCGACCGCGAGCGCGAAACCCTCCAGCGCCTCGCCTCGCTCCACCTGCTCTTTCAGTTCACCGACGCCGAACTCACCTCCACCGGCGACCTTTTCGACGATCCCGCCGCCGTTCAAACCACCCAGATCCACTCCTATCTCTTCTTCGCCGCCGAGCTGCCCGACGGTCACTACACCCGCACCGACCTCTCGGCCGTGGCCCGCGCCCTCAACAAACCGCTGCCCATGCCCGCCCTGCTGCTGCTGAAGCACGGCGACACCGTATCGCTCGCAATCATCCACCGCCGCCTCAACAAGCGCGACGCCGAGCGGGACGTGCTCGGAAAAGCGACGCTCATCAAGGACATCCGCTTCGAGGAGCCCATCCGCGCCCACCTCGAGATCCTCAACGACTTCGCCCTCGCGAACCTCGGAGCCGACTTCGGCGTCTCCAATTTCGTCGCCCTTCACACCGCCTGGCAGCGGCGACTCGGCTCCTACGCCCTCTCCAACGACTTCTACCGCGAGATTGCCGACTGGTATTTCTGGGCGCATCACCTCGTGGACAACGGCACAATCCGCCTGCCGCAGCACTGCGACACGGAACAGGAGAAATCCCTCTTCCTCATCCGGCTGCTCACCCGCGTCATCTTCTGCTGGTTCTTGGTCGAAAAGCGCCTGATCCCCGCCGACCTCTTCCGCGACCGCCCGCTCAAGAAACTCATCAAGGATTTCAAGGGCGGATCTCCTCAACGTGGCGCAGACATTCCTGTCTGCGATCTGTCTTCCACCTATTACCACGCCGTTCTCCAGAACCTCTTCTTCGGCACGCTCAACATGCCCGGTGACCTGCGCGGCTTCCGCGAAAAGAAGAAAGGCGGCCAGCGCTACGACCCCAACTACGGCATCACCAACCTCTGGCGCTACGAGACCGACTTCCTCAATCCCGCCGACTGGCTAAAGCTGGCGGAAAGCATCCCGTTCCTCAACGGCGGCCTGTTCGACTGCCTCGATGACAAGAGCGGCAAGAAGCAGGACAACTTCATTCTCGACGGTTTTTCAGACAATCCCGACCTCGCCTGCCGCCTGCCCAACGACCTGTTCTTCGGCCCCGAGCGCACCGTCGACCTCTCCAAGGACTACGGCGAGGAGGACAAGCGCACGGCCCGTTCCAAACGCGCCAAGGTGCGCGGCCTCATCGAGATCCTCTCCCGCTACAAGTTCACCATCGAGGAGAACACCCCGCTCGAAGAGGAAATCGCCCTCGACCCCGAACTGCTCGGCAAGGTCTTCGAAAACCTCCTCGCCTCCTACAACGAGGACACCCAGACCACCGCCCGCAAGGCCCTCGGCGCGTTCTACACCCCGCGCGAGATCGTCACCTACATGGTGGACGAGGCCCTCAAGTCCTACCTCACCACCCAGGTGCCCAAGGTCAAGGGTACGCTCGACAACCTCTTTTCCAATGCCGCCAATCCCAAGGACATCAAGCCCGACCTGCGCGACGCCCTCATCGCCGCCATCGGCCGCGTGAAAATCCTCGATCCCGCCTGCGGCTCCGGCGCGTTCCCCATGGGCGCGTTGCACCGCCTGGTGGATCTCCTGCAGAAGCTCGACCCCAACAACGAATTGTGGAAACGCGACCGCCTGGCCGAGGCCGAGCGCTACTGCCAGGTCTTGGAAGAGACCGGAGCGCCCAAGGAAGAGATCGCCGCCTGCCACGCCCGTATCGAGGACATCACAAAATCCTTCGACACCCGCTTTCACGCCCTCGACTTCGCCCGCAAGCTCTACCTCATCGAGAACGGCATCTACGGCGTGGACATCCAGCCCGTCGCCGTCCAGATCGCCAAACTGCGCTTCTTCATCTCCCTGGTGGTCGACCAGAAGGTGGACATAAAGGCTACCAACCTCGGCGTCCGTCCGCTGCCCAACCTCGAAACCCGGCTCGTAGCTGCAGACACCCTTGTTCCGCTAAAAATGCAGCTCAAACAGGGTGACATTTTCGACAACTTATCTGATGCGTCCCGCAAACTAGAAGCCTTGAGGAACGAACTCAAACGCATCCGCCACGAGCACTTCAACGCCCGTGATCCGAGCCGCAAACGCCACTGGCGCGACGAAGACCAGCGTGTGCGCGAGTCCATGCGTGGTCTTCTGATCAAGACAGGCATTCCCTCAAAAATGGCCACGGCAATGTCAGAATGGGATCCCTATGACCAAAACACCTTTGCCACCTTCTTCGATTCTGAGTGGATGTTCGGCCTGCCCGTAGGCAAGTTCCGCGTGCAGCGCAACGCCCCGTCCACACTCCTCGGCAACCTCGCCCTTGTCAACGACGCCGGCGGCCAGATGGAATTCGCTGAGTCAGGCGTGCAAGAAATTGAAAGCGGTTTCGACATCGTGATCGGCAACCCACCCTACATCCGCATCCAAACACTCAAAAAGAAAGATCCAAAGCTTGTCGAATTCTATAAGGATGAATACGAAAGCGCGGCCAAAGGCAACTACGACCTTTACGTTGTCTTCATCGAGGCTGGGCTCCGCCTCCTGAAATCCGATGGGAACCTCGCATACATATGTCCTCACAAATTCTTTAATGCTCAATATGGCGAACCAGTTCGAGAACTCATAGCTAAAGGGCACTATTTGCAGCATGTCGTTCACTTTGGAGATCAACAAGTCTTTCCGGGGGCAACCAATTATGTTTGTTTGCTCTTCTTAACCAAGATTGGAACTTCAACTTGCCGCTACGTCAAAGCTACAGATCTTGGTGAATGGTTAAAAACTTTTCACGGAACATATGGCAACATTTCAACTGACAGCATATCCGGCGGCGAGTGGCATTTTTCCGTGGGCAATGAAGGTCGGGTCTTTGCTGACCTTGACAAACATTCAATTCGTTTGAGAGATGTTACGAAAAGGATTTTCCAAGGGATCATTCCCGGTGCAGATAAAGTTTACGCACTGAAACTGATCAAAACAAACCTTAGTTTAGCAACTTGTTGGTCATCCGAACTTCGATTAGAAGTTCAGATTGAATCAGCACTGTTAAAACCACTCGTGAGTGGAAGTCATGTGGCACCATATGTACTGACACTCGATGGAACACACGTTATATATCCTTACAAACAGACCGCCGGTGAGACCTCTCTTATTAGCCCAGAGGCTCTTGCGAAGAAATATCCTTATGCGCTTGCATATTTTGAAAAAGTCCGAGCGGTTCTGGATTTGCGTGACGGTGGGGCGGCAGCGGGCTCCGAGTGGTATCGTTATATTCGAACCCAGAATATCGGCCTGCAGCTTTTACCGAAAATCGCAGTTCCGCGCTTGGTAAACAAACTGAAGGCCGCCCCTGATTTTAATGGGGAAGTTTGCCTGGACAATGTGGATGTCGGAGGTATTTTAGTTGACGATGCATCAGGCATATCGAATTTAACATTACTAGGGCTTTTAAACAGTAGTGTTCTCAATTTCTATTTTCTTAAAATTGCAGCTCCATACCGTGGTGGCTATTACTCTGCTAATCGTCAATTTATTGAACCGTTGCCAATTGTTGTCCCGCAAAAATGCGATATACACACTTTTGATGATTACGTCGCTACCTGTCAGGAAGCAAATCGGATTATCGCAAATAGCGTCTCAGACCAATCCTCTCGTGATCCGCTGATGCTGGCCTATTTCGAGCAGATTCTAAACGGGATGGTCTATGAGCTGTACTTTCCAGAGGAGGTACACGCGGCCGGTCTGCACCTGTTCGACGCAGTGGCAAAGGCTAAGCTGCCCGCCATCGAGACCATCCCGGAAGAAGACCGCCTGCCGCGTCTCCGCACCCTGTTCGAGACCCTTTACGACGGTACCCACCCCCTCCGCATCGCGCTCGACAAACTCCAAACGCTCGACACTGTGCGCATCATCGAGGGCAAGGCAACATGACCGCCCCTGTCGCACAAGCCACGCTCTTTCCTGACGCTGACGGTGTCGATGAAAAAACCACGCGGTCGCTGCTCGATCATTTGCTGACCGAGTCCAAGCTGTACAAGACCGGTGACGCCTACAAAGCACTGCTGGCGTTCATTGTCAGAATGAGGAACTTCGCGCCGTTCAACGCCATGCTGATCCATATCCAGAAGCCGGGCATCCGGTTCGCCGCATCGGCTCACGACTGGGCCTTCCGGTTTGGCCGCAGCCCGAAGCAGGACGCGCGGCCTTTGTTGATCCTGCGGCCCTTCGGCCCGGTCGCGCTGGTGTATGACATTGCTGACACCGAAGGCAGAGAATTGCCTGAGTCTGTGCTGCACGCCTTCATCGCGAAAGGTCCGGTCCAGGATTCCGACATCACCCGTTATAGGAACATGATGGCCAACAGGAAAATCTCTTGCACGCTGTTCGACGGCGGCGACGGCAATGCCGGCTCGATACGGTGTGAACGTATCGGCCCGAAACCCGACTATTACCGGTATTATGAAATGGCGGTGAACAGAAACCACTCCGCAGCGGTCAAATTCTCGACCATCGCACACGAGCTGGCTCACCTTCTTCTCGGGCATTTGGGCAAAGACGCTCACCTGAATATCCCGGATCGGAGGGGCCGGACACTTGATCAGAGAGAAATCGAAGCCGAGTCGGTCGCTTATCTCATCTGCAAACGGAACGGCTGCGACTGTAATTCCGAAGCCTACATCGACGCCTATCTCAAGACGCACACCACCGTCGACGATCTTGAGATCTACCAGATCATGCGGGCGGCCGGACAGATCGAAGCCCTCCTCGGTCTCACCGCACATACCCGGTATGAAAAGCCTAGTTCCGTATCGCAGCCGTCTCTCGATTCGACACCGACACAGGCAATGCTTCTAAAGGAGCACACGCATGGCCCTCTACGAAATGACCCCCAGTGCCTTCCGCCCGATTGACGAAACGTCGTTCGCCGACATCCACGTCGGGGAGCGCGCCAACCCAGCCGCCGACATTGCGGCACTGGCGGCTGAGCTTGACCGCTCGGTCTCCGGGCTTTACGGTCTCGCGGTTCCGGAAACCTTGCTTACCGGGCCGCGTCTTCGGGCTCGGGGGCCGGCAGTGCCGACCAGCCTCCGCCCAACGCTTTGTACACGCGGATCAGATGCTCGCTGATTGCGCCCTCGCTGAGCGTGACCGTCTCCTCAAAGGTCAAGAGCGAACGCTGAGCGTCAAGCACACCGTTAAAATCCGCGAGGCCGTTCGTGTACTGATTCTGCGCCAGTTCGACCGCATCGCGCGCCGCGCGGACCGCTTTGCGCAGCGCCTCGCACCGCGCGAATTCGCGGCCATACGCCGCCAGCGCATCGCGCAGTTCGCGCACCGCCTCCAAAACAGCCTGCTCATAGGCCGCCAGCGCCTGTTCCTGCAGCGCGTTCTGCACCTCGATATTGGCGCGGATCGAACCGCCGCGGAAAACCGGCCAGACGACCGAAGGGCTGATTCCGAAAAAGCGGCTGCCGGATTCGAGAAAGGTCCCCTCTTCGAGCGATTCGAGACCGACCGAACCCGTTAGCCGGAAGGTCGGATACCGGTCCGCCTCGGCCACGCCGATACGGGCCGTCTGCGCCGCCAGCCGCCGTTCAGCGGCGCGCACATCCGGGCGGCGGCGCAGCAGGTCGGCCGGGATGCCCATCACCACACGCGGCGCTGCGGCAGGGATCGGTGCGACAGCCGTCAGGGCGGCATCCAGCTCACCCGGCATCGTGCCGGTCAGCACCGCCAGCGCGTTCAGCGCGGCTTCCTCATCGCTCAGCAAGCCGGGAATCGTGGCGCGTGTGCGTTCGAGGTTGTAGCGCGCCTGCTCGACGGCCAGCGCATCGCTGATGCCGGCCTTGGCGCGGGAATCCACCAGATCAAGCGTGTCGGCCTGCACCGTGAGATTGGTGCGGGCGACCGCCAGCCGCTGGCGCACGGTTTGAAGCTGCGTGTAGGCGCGCGCTGTTTCTGCCGCCACACTCACCCAGATCTGTTCCAGCGTGGCCACGTTGGCGTCAAATTCTGCCTGCGCGGCCTCGATGGCACGGCGCCGACGTCCGAAGAGATCGAGTTCCCAAGAGGCATCGAAGCCCGCCGTGTAAAAATCGCCCTCGCCCGGCGCACCCGCGTTGTCACTGTTGCGGAACCGGCGGTAGGCACCTGCGGCATCCACCTCCGGCAAGAGTCCGGCGCGGCTGATGCCCAGACGGGCGCGCGCCTCACGCACGCTGGCGATGCCGCCCAGCAGCGTGCGGTTCGCGCACAGTGCGCGGTCAACCAGTTGGGTCAGAGCCGGATCGCCGAACACGGTCCACCATGCGGCAGCCTCCGCACTGTCAATGGCAGCGCCGTCGATCGCCTGCGGCAACGGCGCGGCGGGCAGCATCCTCTCGGGTGCCTGATAATCCGGACCGGCGGCACGGCACCCCAGCATCAGCGACAGCAGCACGGCCACGCCGACCGCAGAGCGTACCGAGGGCTTCTGGCCAAGCCGCAAAACACCTTTGATCCATTCGCGCCACGTCTGGAAAAAGGCGTACAGGCCGGGCACCAGGATGATGCCGAACACCGTCGCGGCGATCATCCCCGAGAGGGTCGTGACGCCGATCGCGCGCCGACTGGCTGCGCCGGCGCCGGTTGCGTAGACCATCGGCAGCACGCCCAGCACAAAGGTCAGCGCCGTCATCAGCACCGCGCGGTAACGCTGCCCCGCGCCCTCGGCCGCCGCAGCCACGATCGCTTCGCCCTCCTCACGCTTTGCCTTGGAAAATTCGACGATCAGAATCGCGTTCTTGCTGGCAAGCGCGATCAGCAGGATCAGGCCGAGCTGCGCGTAGATGCTCAACGACATGTCCAACAACTTCAAGCCGTAGAGCGCACCAGCCATCGCTACGAAAATCGAGAACATCACCGGCATCGGGATTGTCCAGCTCTCGTACTGCGCCACCAGAAACAGGTAACCGAAGACCAGCGCCGCGATCATGAGCAGCACCGTCTGGCCCGACGCGCGCTGTTCCTGAAAGCTCAGTCCCGACCACTCGAACGCATACTCTTTGGACAACGTCCGTTTGGCCAGTTCGTCGATCCGCGCCATCACATCGCCGCTGCTCGCGCCCGGCACAAGCTGGGCCGTGATGCCTGCACTCGGGAAGAGGTTGTACCGCGGATAGAGCCGTGGCGCGATCAGGCTTTCCAATGAAACCAGACTGCCCAAGGGCACCATCGCGCCGCGCGAGCTGCGCACATACAGCTTCAGCGCGTCCTCCGGCATGCGGCGGCCCGACCAATCGGACTGGATGATCACTTGGTTAACCTGCGTGTCCAGATTGACGTCGTTCACATAGTACGAGCCGAAATAGTTCTGCAAGGTGGCAAACACCTTGGCGACCGGCACCTCCAGCATCTCGCACTTGAGGCGGTCCACGTTCATGCGGACCGAGGGCGTCTTGGCCGTGAAGCCGCTGAAGGCGAAGAGCACACCCGGCACGCGGTTGACCTCCCCCAGAAACTGCTGAAGCACCGCATCCAGCTTGGCGGGGTCGCTGTCTGTCAGGGCCTGCAACCGGATATCGAGCCCTGAGTTCGCGCCCAAACCCGGGATGGAAGGTGGCATGAAAAAGTTCAGCTCGGCGCCTTTGACCGTGGCGCATTTACCGCGGATCGTGTTCATGATCGCGGCCGCCTGGAGATCGGGCGCATGGCGCTCCGCCCAGTGTGTCAGCCCGATGATCACGAAGCCCACGCTTTCGGCGCGTCCGCCCATCATGCTGAAGCCGGTGATCGCCTGCACGAACTGCACGCCCGGCACAGCGCGGGCGACGTCGCTGACCGCGTGCATGACCTCTTCGGTCCGCGCTTTGGCAGCGCCTTCCGGCAGCCGCACATCCGCAAACACCACACCTTGGTCCTCATCCGGCAGGAAGGAGGTCGGCGTCTGCTTGAACCACACCCACGTCAACAGCATCGTGCCGACCAACAGCAGGGCGGTCAGCGCGAGTCGACGCGCCAAAAACACGGAGAGCGAGACATACCCGCTACGGCTGCGGTTTAACACCGCATTGAACCAGCCGAAAGGTCCGCTCCGGTGCATCTTGGGCGGATTCAGCATCGTCGCGCAAATCGCAGGACTGAGGGTCAGCGCGTTGAGCGTCGAGAAGCAGATCGCGACCGACATCGTCACGGCGAACTGCTGGTAGACCTTGCCGGTGATGCCGGGGATGAACGCCACCGGGACGAAGATCGCGAGCAGCACCAGCGTCGTGGCGATCACGGCACCGGTCACCTCGCGCATGGTCTCTTTGGTGGCGGTTTTACGATCCATGCCGCGCGTTTCCATCAGATACTGCACCCGCTCCACCACCACGATCGCATCATCGACGATCGACCCGATCGCCAGCACCAGTCCGAAGAGTGTCAGCGTGTTGATGCTGTAACCGAAGGCCTTCATCACCGCGAAGGTGGCGAACAACGAAACCGGGATGGTAACCATCGGGACCAGTGTCGCGCGCCAGTCTTGAAGGAAAAGATAACAGACAAACACGACCAGCACGAAGGTCAGAAACAGCGTGGAGACAATTTCTTCAATACTCGACCGCACAAACTTGGTGGCATCATACGCGGTCAGCATCTCCATGTCGTCCGGCATGCGCTCGCGCAGACGCTTCAACTCACGCTGCACCCCGTCCATCGCTTCGATGGCGTTACTGCCGGGCTTCTGGGCGACGGCGATCGATACGGAATCGGCACCGTTGTAGATGCTGCTGAAACCGTAATCATTCTCGCCCAGCTCCACCTTCGCCACATCTTTGAGCCGCACCACCCCGCCCTGCTCTTCGGTGCGGACGATGATCTCTTGGAAATCTTCCGGGTGGTTCAAACGGCCCTGCGTCTGGAGCGTCAGCACCTGCTTGATCTCGCCCGGATTGGGAGAAACGCCAGCCGAGCCCAGAGCAGCTTGGACATTTTGATTCCGAATCGCCTCGATCACCGAGTCGGCGCCCAACCCCAGCGCCGCTAACCGCTCGGCGTCAAGCCACACGCGCATGCTGCGCTTGGGGCCGTACACATCAGCGGCGCCGACCCCCGGGATGCGCGCCAGCACGTTTTTTACATGGTTGTAAACATAGTCCGAAAGCGCCAGCCGATCAAAGGACCCCTTCGGAGACCGCAAAGTCAAAAAACCCAGCATGTCCGAAGAGCGCGTGTACACCGAGACACCCTGTTTGGTGACCTCTTCAGGCAGCCGCGGCGTAGCCTGCTGCACGCGGTTCTGCACCTTGACCATATCGAGGTCCAGATTGGTGCCGATTTCAAAGGTTACGGTCATGTTGTAGTTGCCGGAATCGTCGCAGTCCGAGGCCATGTACAGCATGTCGTCCACGCCGTTGACCTCCTCCTCCAGCGGGATCGCGACCGTGTTGGCCAGGTCATTGGCGTTGGCGCCCGGATAGCGCGTCCGCACCGACACCTGGGGCGGCGTCACCTGAGGGTATTGCGTGATCGGCAGCGTCTTGACCGCCAGGGCACCGGCAAGGGTCAGCACGATCGAGATGACCAGCGCAAACCTGGGGCGTTCGATAAAGACATCCGAGATCATTTGCGGTCAGCCTCCTTCGCGGGCGCGAGCGTCACCGGCTGGTCGTGAACGACCTTCTGAGTCCCCTGCACCACCACGCGTTCGCCCGTCTTGACGCCAGACCGGACAGCCACCCGGCCATCCGCTTTCGCGCCAATGGAAACCGGACGTCGCTGCGCGATCCCCGCCTCATTGACCACATAGACAAAGTGTCCCTCGCGATCCGTCAGCAGCGCCTCTTGCGGCACGACAGGCGATTTCGGTGCGTTGGCGAGATCCACCAGCACGGTGACATAACCGTCCGGCACCAGCAAGCCGTGCGCGTTGGGAAACCGCGCGCGCACCGACAGCGTCGCCGTGTCGGCCGACATCGTGTTATCCTCGTAATCACGCGCCCCCACCACGTCGGGCACGGTACCGGTGGGCAGACGGAAGCGGATACGTAACGCATCCTGCACACGCTCCGTCCCAAAATTCTCGATCGCTTTGAGATAGTCTTTATCCGTGACGGAAAACGCGATGCGGATGGGATCCACCTGTACGATCCGCACCAAGGCCCCCAAAGAAGGCGACACGTAGTCGCCCACGTTCGCGACGGTCCGTCCGACACGCCCGGCGATCGGGGCGATGATACGCGTGTGCTTGAGGTCGATTTCCGCCAGCGCCAAATTGGCCACCGCCTGCTTGACCGCCGCGCGTCCCTGCGCGACGTCGCTGCGCGCGGTGTCGAGGTCCGCCTGTGTGATGGCGCGCGCGTCCGATCGTTCCAGACGGTTGAGATAGCGTTCGGCACGGTCGAGCGCTGCCTCGGCCTGGCCGATCTCTGCTTTGCGTACCGCAACCCGCGCCTCGTACTGCTCGGCATCGATGGTGAAAAGCAAGTCACCCGGCTTGACCAGTGCGCCCTCTTTAAAATGCACCTGCTCGACATAGCCGCCGATCTGCGCGCGCAGCTCGACATCCTGAATCGGCTCGACCCTGCCGATATAGGCATTGGGCGGATTCACTTCTGCCTCCTCAACGGCCTGAACCTCGACCAGCGGCGGCCCGCCCGCTCCGCCCATCATAGCCATCATCGGCGGCCCGCCGGCCGGCTTTTGCGGCACCAAGGCACGCGCCATCCACCCCAACCATAACAGACAGACGTCCGTCACCAGCCAGCCCATGACCTTAGCCACGGGATGCTCACGCTTGGCCGCTTTCGCTCTCTCCAACTCTTCGCTCATACACGGGAACCTTTCTCACTCAAAAAATCAACTTTTCACGACATTCAAAACTGCTTGAAAACCCAACCGAAGCGCACTTTCGAGATCAGTCTCCAAACAATGCGAAATTTCATGCTCCAACAAACCCAGCCAGATGACCATGACCACCGACGACACCGTCACAAGATCCGCGTCGGGGCGGATCACGCCCGTGCGCCGCATGCTTTCCAGCGCCGAAAAAACGATGGCGTAGGGCATGGTCGACACATTACGTATCCGCTGGTGCACCGGCACGAATTTAGAGGAGGACCAGTCAAGCCGCCGCACCATCAGGAAGAAACGCCGGTTAGCCGGCGAGTCGATGATCAAACGCGCACGCTGCACGAAATAGGCGGTCAACGCCTCCAGCGAATCCAAAGAGGCGGGATGAGACAGCGTGCGCGCCAACTGGACGGTGTGCCGTTCGGTCATGAACACGACAAGCTCGGCAAGCAGGTCGGGCTTGCTCTTGAAATGCCAATAGACCGCGCCCTTGGTTAGGCCGATACGCTGCGCCACGTCTGCGAATGTCGTGCATTCATACCCGTTCTCCACGAACAGTTTGAGCGCAGCCTTCATGATCCGCAGCCGCGTCTTTTCTGCTTCGGCCTTGGTTTTTCGCGCCATTCGCACACCTCCCTCATACAAATGGTGGCGTATTATACATACCTGCGGGTAGGTATGCAAGGCAGAAAACAGACAGATAACCGGTGCTGCGTTGCGTCCTCGACCGCGAGCGCCTCCAAAGCCCAGATGAGCGGATAGAGGCGCTCGTGGTACCAGAGCC
>MWEJ01000069.1 GCA_002071025.1 Verrucomicrobia bacterium ADurb.Bin070
GCAAGCCGCCGCGCTCCAAAATGCGCCCGCGTTCCCGACTCGCCTGTTCACCTTAGTGCGCGCGCAGGAGCGGACAACACGCGAGCGCGGTCCGCCCCTGGACGCCCATCACTGCGGAGCACCGTCAGCCGGGGCCGGGGCAACCGGGGCCGGAGACGAGGCAGCCGGAGCCGGGGCTGCGGGCGGCGGCTGGGCCGGACGGGGCACGACCGGCGCCTGGGCCGGACGGGGCGCGGCCGGGGCCGCGGGCGCATGCCCCTGCCCAGGCTTGACGGGCTTGGGTGCGAGCATGCATCCGAGCATGCGCCCGATCAGGCGCGGATTCTGTTCAACCACCGCAAACGCCGAGCACTCCTGGATCACCTTTTGCACAACTTCTACCCCGAGCTCCTTGTGCGCATTCTCGCGCCCGCGGTACTGGAGCGTCACCTTGACCTTGTGGCCTTCTTCCAGGAACTCTTTCATCTGACGCAGCTTGTGGGCGAGATCGTTTGCATCCACGCTCGCGTGGAACTTGACCTCTTTGATCAGCGTCGTCTTCTGATTCTTGCGGGCCTGCTTGCGCTTGATGCTTTCCTCGTAGCGGAACTTGCCGTAATCCATGATCTTGCAAACCGGCGGCTCCGCGTTGGGGGAAACCTCCACGAGGTCGAGTCCCTGCTGGTCAGCAAGACGCTGCGCGTCGCGCGTCGTCATCACGCCCAGCATATCGCCGTTGGCGTTGATCACGCGGACATTCGGGACACGGATTTTGAAGTTCACTCGGGTAAACGAAGCGATAGCTCACCTCCATTGTTCAACCGCTTTCGCGGCATGTTGTTTTTGTCGCCAGTCAGGGGGTCCAGCAAGGCCTGCCTGTCGGGTTGGCCATATCCATTCTTCCAGACCTTGACCCTTCCGCACTCCCTCACTCCGTCAGGGCGGCCTTCACATGTTCCATGAAGGCCTCAAGTGTCATCGCGCCTTGGTCGCCGTCCGTGCGGCTACGCACCGAGACCACACCGGCCTCGGCGTCGCGTCCGCCCACGACCAGCATATACGGCACTTTTTCAAGCTGCGCCTTGCGGATCTTCGCGCCGAGCTTCTCGTTGTCGGCATCCACCGTCACACGGACATCCGCCGCGCGCAGCCGCCGTTCGATCCCGCGGGCATACTCAAGCTGTCCGGCCGTGATCGGCAGCACGCGCACCTGTTCCGGTGCCAGCCACACCGGGAATGCGCCGGCGTAGTGCTCGATCAGAATGCCGAAAAAGCGCTCCAGGCTGCCGAGCAACGCGCGGTGCACCATGTAAGGCTGGTGCTCCTTGCCATCTTCGCCGATATACGACAGGTTAAAGCGCTCAGGCAGGTTAAAATCGAATTGGATGGTCCCGAGCTGCCAAGGCCGCCCCAGCGCATCTTTGATCTTCAGGTCGATCTTCGGACCATAAAACGCGCCGCCGCCTTCGTCCACCTGGTAAGCGATCGACTCCGCCTTGAGCGCGCTCTCGAGCGAGCGCGTCGCCTGCTCCCAGCGTTCAGGCAGCCCGACCGCCTTCTCGGGGCGCGTGGACAGATACGCGGTGATGTCGGTGAACCCGAAGCGCCGCAGGATGCGCAGGGCAAAGGTCACGGTGGCGCGCACCTCGTCCTCGATCTGCTCGGGCGTGCAGAAAATATGGGCGTCGTCCTGAGTAAAGCCGCGCACGCGCAGCAGGCCGTGGCGCACGCCTTCCTTCTCGTAGCGGTAGACGGTGCCCAGTTCCGCCCAGCGCAGCGGCAAGTCGCGGTAGGAGTAGCGACGCGTCTTGTAAATCTGGATATGGAACGGGCAGTTCATCGGCTTGACGAAGTACTGCTCGACCGCAGCATGCGTGCCCTCGCCCTCGGTCACATTCATGCACGGAAACATGCTCTCGCGGTAAAAACCCAGATGGCCCGAGGTCTCCCACAGTCTCGCGCGCCCGACATGCGGTGAGAAAACCATTTCATAGCCGGCACGGAAGTGCTCGCGCCGCCAGAAGTCCTCGATCGCCACGCGGATGCGCGCGCCTTTGGGATGCCAGTGCGCCAGGCCTGGCCCGACGTCTTCGCTGATGCTGAACAGCTCCAGCTCTTTGCCGAGCTTACGGTGGTCGCGCCGCTTGGCCTCCTCAATCCGAGTCAGAGCCGCGTCAAGCGCCTCCTGCGAAACATCGGCCATTCCGTACAAACGCTGCAGCATCGGGTTGCTCTCGTCGCCGCGATAATACGAGCCTGCAACCGCCATCAGCTTGACCGCGCCGATTTCGGCGGTTGTCGTCACGTGGGGCCCGCGGCAGAGGTCGGTGAACCCGCCGCAGGTGTACAGCGAGACCGCCTCACCGGCCGGAATGTCAGCCAAACGCTCCAGCTTGTAGGGCTGGCCCGCCAGCAGCGCGGCGGCCTCCTCGCGCGTGACCTCGCGTCGTTCGAACGGCAGACCCGCCTTGATCAGCGCCTTGATCTCTGCTTCAATCGCCGGGAAATCCTCGGGCGAGAGACGATGAGCCATGTCGAAATCATAGTAGAATCCGTCATCTGTCGACGGGCCGATATCCAGCTTCACATCCGGGTACAGCTTACAGACCGCGGCGGCCATCACATGGGCCGCGCTATGCCTCATTACATCCAATGCTTCCACGCACTACCTCCATGCCGGGGAACCTACAAATGCCCGCCAGCCGATGAATCAAAAAGTGGTTTCAAGTGTCCCGTATCTACGGCTAGAAGTCAAGCTGAGGGATGACGCAACTTTGTGCGCCACACTGGAAGCGACGTCGGTTTTAACGCATCAAAGTGAAGGGGTTGAAGCGCGCTCACAATCCCATGTCCTCGTTGACAACCAACACATGGAAATCGGTGAGCGACGGCTTGCTGTCAATGATCGTGGTGACATGGCAGATGCGTTGCGGAGCGTCGCAGTCACAGCAGAAGCCGGTCGCCGCACACGGGGTCTGCTTGCCCAGACGCATGGCGTTGGGCGGCGCGGACTTGTCCTTAATGCGGCGGATGGCGTCCCCGACATCACCCTCGACGATTTTATTGCGGCCCGCCACCACGATCACCTTCGACGGCCCGTAAATCATGGCCGCGACGCGGTTGCCGTTGCCGTCGATGTTGACCAGGCAACCGTCCAGCGTCACGGCGTTTGTGCCGCTCAGAAAGAGGTCACAGGTCTGCTGCCGTTTCATAATCGTCATTTTCTGCTCGGGTGTCAGATCGGGGAACCCGTGGTTCAAAATCTCCTTGCCCTGTTCGGCCAGGCGCGTGGTGAGCTTGAGATCGGCCACCGAGAGCGATCCTCCGAAGCCGACATTCCGCGCCGTCTCAGCCTCTTTCATAATGTAGTCTGAGGCTTCCTGCGCGTTGGCGCAATACACCGCCGTAAAATGCTTCTTCGTCAGGTTCTCGACCACCTTTCGGCATTTTTTCTCTGCGGTCCAATCGTTCAAATCCTGTGTGCGAGGCAACATGTCGGGTCCTTTCTTGAGTTCGGTTCGTATTATGTCTTCCACCTCCTACCGCGTCAAGACAGAGCCAGAGAACGCGAACCGCAAACTTGCACCCGTTGCTACAAACATGATATATTGGCCCCGTAATAGGCGCTTGACGCCGCCACTATTGAAAAGGGAGATCATGACGACATCACGCAGAACGTTTCTGAAGCGCGCCTCGCTGGCCAGCGCACCCTTCATCCTGCCGACCCGCATCTGGGCGGCGGACACGAAACCTAACGATAAGCCCCGCATGGCCTTCATCGGGCTCGGCATCCAGTCGCGCGGCCTGCTCGGCAATTTTCTGCATCAGGACGTGACGGTCGTGGCCATGTGCGACGTGGACACTACGCGCCGCGAAGACGGCGTGAAACGCGTCGATGATTTTTATAAAAGCCATCCGGACAAAGGCATCCCCGGCAATTGCAAGGGGTACAATGATTTTCGCGATGTTCTCGCGCGCAAGGACATCGACCTGGTCTGTATCGCGACGCCCGACCACTGGCATGCGTACATCACCATCGCCGCGATGGCCGCCGGCAAAGACGTCTATTGTGAGAAGCCGCTGACCTACAACATCCATGAGGCCGCAGCCGTGATGGCCGCCGCCAAGCGCTACAAGCGCATCCTTCAGACCGGCGCGATGCAGCGTTCCAGTTTTGAATTTTTGACTGCCGCCGAACTGGTCCGTAACGGCTGCATCGGTACGATCAAACACGTCGACTGCAACTTCGGCGGGCCCTCTCGTCCGCACGTCGACCCGAAGGACGAGATCCCGATGGAGCCGGGCCTTGACTGGGACCTCTGGTGCGGCGGCGCGCCGCTCGTCAAATACAATGACAAACTCTCTCCGCGAGGCGTCCACAACTTCTTCCCGATGGTCTGGCGCATGGATGACCTGTTCGGTTCCGGCTACTGCGGCGACTGGGGCGCGCACCATCTCGACATCGCCCAGTGGGGCCTCGGCATGGACGAGAGCGGCCCGGTGAAAGTGATCCGCGCCGAACGTTCAGAAAAGGACAAGGCCAACGCCGAGCTCGGCGGCCGCGCGCAGTCCGGCGTGGTGCTTGAGTTCGCCGGCGGCATCACCCTCAAACACAGCCCCTTCTCGGTTTTCGGCACCATCTTCCACGGCACCGAGGGCACGGTCTCGGTCAACCGCGGCAAGTTCGAGATGACCCGCGGCACCGAACTGGTCTCGCGTTTCACAAAAAAAGAGGATGGCGGATCGCTTGACGGCGCACTCGCCAAGGCGCGTAAGGCGTTTCTCACGGACAGCACCTACAAGACCAAGCTCTACAAAACGAAGGGCGGCCATCCGGCAGACTTCGTGGCTTGTGCGAAATCGCGCCTGCCCGCCTGCTCCAACGAGGATGTGGGCGGCCGCGCGGCGATCCTGTGCCACCTCTGCAACTTGTCCTATGTCCGCGACGTCAGCTTTGACTGGGATCCGGTCAAGAACACCTTCGCGAACGGTACCGGCAACGCCGGCTGGCTGGCCCGCGACGGCGGTTACCGCAAGAAATGGTCGGTCTGATCCGCACACAGAAAGGATTCCCGCATGACCGCTTTTACATGTTACAACCCGGTGAAGCTCGTGTTCGGCAAGGGCATGATCGCTGAACTCAAAACACTCATCCCGCCGGATGTGACCGTCATGGTCACGTACGGCGGCGGCTCGATCAAGCAGAACGGCGTGTACGACCAAGTGTGCGCCGCACTCGCGGGCCGCACGGTGATCGAGTTCGGCGGCATCGAACCCAACCCGCGCTACGAAACCTGCATGCGGGCCGCGGCGCTTGCAAAGAAGGAGGGTGCGGGATTCCTGCTTGCGGTAGGCGGCGGCTCGGTGCTGGACGGCACCAAGTTCATCGCCGTCGCCGCCCGCTATGGTACGGGCGACCCGTGGGCGATCATGGAGGGGCGCGCGCCGGTTTCGGACGCCGTGCCGTTGGGCGCGGTCATGACCCTTCCCGCCACCGGCTCCGAGATGAATACCTTCGCGGTGATCTCGCGCGATTCCACGGGAGAAAAACTGGCGTTCGCCTCGCCTCACGTCTATCCGCAGTTCTCGATTCTGGATCCGGAAACCACCTTCTCGCTGCCAGACCGCCAGACTCAAAACGGGATCATCGACACCTTCGCCCATGTGATGGAACAGTACATGTGCGCCGTCGGCCGAGCCCCATTGACGGAGCGCATGGCGGAATCGGTCCTGCTCACATTGGTCGAGGAGGCTCCGAAGGTGAAAGCCTCCCCAGACGACTACGAGGTGCGGGCCAACCTGATGTGGTGCGCCACGGTAGGCCTCAACGGCTGGCTCGGCTGCGGTGTCGCGGCCCAAGACTGGGCCACGCACATGATCGGCCACGAGCTGACCGCGCTGTACGGCATTGACCACGCCCGCACGCTGGCCGTGATCATGCCGGCCGTGCACCGTCACCAGCTCGCACGCAAACTGCCGCGCCTCGCGCAGTGCGCCGTGCGCGTGTGGGGTATCCAAACGGGCGATGATGCGGCGCGTGCCGCACAGGCGATTGACCGCATGGAGGCCTTCTTCCAGGCCGTCGGCGTGCCGACACGGTTAAGCGACTATGACATTGACGCCGATGAAGCCGGACGCCGCGTGGCGGAGCGGCTGGCGCAACGCGGCGCCAAGATCGGAGAATACGGTGATCTGGGGGAACAGGCCGTGCGCGAAATCGTCGCGCTGGCGCGCTAACACCGTCTTGTCACGTCATGAAACGGACCTGCCACGAGATTGCGCCCGGCATCCTGTTGGGCGGCCTGTTGGGCCTCTTGCTCGGGGCGGGCGGTTTTACGCTGCGCGAGGGTGAAGCCTTCGCGTACCTGAGCGACGAGTCCAAAGTCTGCGCCAACTGCCACATCATGCGTGACCACTACGACGGCTGGCAAAAGGCCAGCCACCACACCGCCGCCACCTGCAACGACTGCCATGTGCCCAAAGGCTTCATCCCCAAATACTGGACCAAGGCGGAAAACGGCTACCATCATTCGAAGGCGTTCACCCTGCAAAATTTTCACGAGCCGATTCTCGCCCAACCGAAGAGCCGGCGTGTCGTGCAGAACAACTGTATCCGCTGCCACGGCGATCTGGTGAGCCAGATGCTTGCTAAGCCACGCCCTGCGGACGAGCCGTTCCGCTGCGCGCGCTGCCACGACCGCGTGGGCCACGGCCCCACGCGCTAACCCTGAGGTGCCTCATGTCTACCCCGTCCAACACCCTGTCAAACCCTCGCATCCGCGCTGCCTATGTCGTCACATTCGTCGCTGCCGCCGGCCTGACCGTCGGCGTGCTCGCGCTCTGGCGCAACATCATGACGCGCAAAACCGAAGCCCTGCAGCATGTCTTTCAGATCGTCGAACTCGACGAAAACACGGTCGACCCCGCCGAGTGGGGCAAAAACTACCCGCGGCAATATGACAGCTACCGGCGCACGGTCGACACGGCGCGCACCCGCCACGGCGGCAGCGAAGCGTTCCAAAAACTCGATGCCGACCCGTTGTGGCGTGTGCTTTTCAAAGGATACGCCTTCGCGGTCGACTACCGCGAAGAGCGCGGGCACGCCTACATGCTGCAGGACCAAGAGGAGACCGTTCGCGTCAAGGATTTTCCTCAACCCGGCGCCTGCCTGCACTGCCACTGCTCGATCATTCCCGCCTACCGCGCCATGGGGCGCAAGGCCGGCGTGCCGGACGGCAACCCGCAAGAGCAGGTCATGAGCGGTTTCGCAGCCGTCTGCGCCATGCCCTACGCCGCAGCCCGGGCCCTCACCGACGATCAAGGCCAGAAACTTATCCAACACCCGGTCGCCTGCATCGACTGCCATGACCCGGAGACGCTGGGCCTGCGCGTTACCCGGCCCGGCCTGCTCAACGGCCTGCGCGAATTGGCCAAGGCGGCCAGCACGCCGCTGCCGCACCTGCCAAGCATCATGCGCTGGCGCGCCGGCAAACGGGTGCGCGACTATGATGTCAATCTCGATGCCTCGCGCCAAGAGTTGCGCACGCTGGTCTGCGCCCAATGCCACGTGGAATACTACTTCAAGAAGCCCGACCAGCGCCTCACCTACCCTTGGCACAACGGCCTGCGCGTTGAGCAGATCGAGGCCTACTATGACGACGTGGGCCATGTCGATTGGAAGCATGCCGACAGCGGCAGCCCGATGCTGAAAGCGCAGCACCCCGAATTCGAGCTGTGGAGCCAGGGCATCCACGCGCGCAGCGGCGTCGCCTGCGCCGACTGCCACATGCCCTACATGCGCGAAGGCGCGGTCAAGGTCAGCAGCCACCACGTCCGCAGCCCGCTGCTCGACCCCGCCCGCTCCTGCCAGACCTGCCACCGCCATCCCGAGCATGAGCTCGTCGCGCGCGTGGAAGCCATCCAAGACCGCACGCAGGCGCTCATGCTCCGCGCCGAACAGGTCACCGTGGCGTTGATCCAAGAGATCGAGGCCGCACAGCGCGCCGGCGCGCCGGCGACCGCACTCGAAGCGGCCCGCGCCCTGCACCGCCGCGCGCAATGGCGGCTGGACTTCATCGCCGCGGAAAATTCAATGGGCTTCCATGCCGCCCAAGAGGCCGCGCGCATCCTGGCCGAGGCGATCGACTTCGCGCATCGCGGACGACTTGCCCTGCACCCGCCGGCTCAGGCCGGCGGGTGAGCAGAGGTCAGAGTGTCAGAGGCCAGAGGTCAGAGCGTCCATGGCGCGCGCATCGGGCGCGCCATCAGCCGGTTTGCCTCCTCGTCACCCTCGAACACTTCTTTCGCGGGGTCCCACTTGAGCGAACGTTCCAGCTTGTAGGCGATCGAAACCAGTTGGCCGAGCGAGGCGGCGCGGTGTCCGATCTCCTCATGTGAACTCGGCCGTTCGCGGCTCTTGATGCAGCCGAACCAGTTGGCGTGGTGGGTGTTCGCGCCGCTCACCTCGCGCCGTTTCAGCTTCATCTCGTCGAACAGGCTCTCAGGCCCCGCCTCTAACTTGCCGCCGCCGTACAGAATCGACAGCCAGCCGCGTTCGCCTACGAAGACCCCGCCGAAATTCCCCTCCAGACGCGCTTCCTGCGGCACGGCCTTGTACAGCGCCTTGACCTGGCCCCAGCCATCGACATGGTGCAGCAGCGTCCCGTTGGCGTAGCGGCAGGTCAGCGTCGGATAGCCGCCTCCCGACGGATGGATCAGCTCGACCGGACCGCTCTCCTCGACGCCCAGCGCGTACTGGATCACGTCGGCCGCGTGCGAGTGGTAGCTGGTCGACGGCCCCAGTCCGAAATCTTCGCAGAAGTTCCACGGCACCACGCCCGGAATGGGATTGCGGTGATAGTGGTGGTTGAACGGATGCCACGGTGCCGGACCGACCCACTGATTCCAGTCCAAACCCTCGGGAACCGGCTCTTCAGGAAGCACCGGATTCAGCGGCACGCGTGATTTGCCGAGCACCGGAACGTGCTGCCACCCCCAGATGGTAAAGACCTGTTTCACCTTACCCAGGCCGCCCGTGCGCACAAAAGCGATCGCCTCGTTAAATGTCTGCATCGAACGGTACTGCGAACCGGTCTGAAACACGCGCTTGTTGGCACGCACAGCATCGACCAGCGCACGCCCTTGCCGCAGCGTCAGCGAGACCGGCTTCTCGCAATAAACATCCTTGCCAGCCTTCACAGCATGCACCGAAATCGGCGTGTGCCAATGGTCGGGTGTCACCACCACCACGGCATCGATATCCGCACGCGCCAGCACCTCGCGGTAATCCGAATAGGTTGCGCAGCCGCTGTAACTGCCCTTGGGACGCGACACCGCGTAATTCGCCTCGACCACCTCTTTGCCCTCCTGGCAGCGCGACCGATCCACGTCGCACACCGCCAGCACCTGCACGTCTTTATCACCGACCAGCCGCTGCAAATGACCCCGTCCCATGCAGCCGCGTCCGATCAGCCCCACGGTGATCCGGTTGGCCGGCGCCGTCGTCCCGTCGGCGCCGCGCGCCGACGCGGGCACGATCCATGGCAGCGCCAGCGCGCCTGCCGTCCTGCTCACAAATGCCCGACGTGATAACGAACTCTTGACTGACATCCCCGCCCCCTTTTTTTAATTGCCCAGCGACAAACTGAGTTGATTGAAAAACGCGATGCAGCGTTGTATGGCAGGCTCATTCTCGAGCCAGTCGCGCGAGTACTCCAGCCCCACCATCACCGGCGCGACTCGCAGTTCGTGCAGCTTGCGCAACAGCGCCTCGGTCTGGCCCGCGCCGCTCCCCCACGGCACGTCGGCCCCCTGCGGCCCCGCCACGTCCAGATCGTGAAGCTGCAAGGTGATCAGCCGCTCTTTCAACAACTCGACCCCCTTGACCGGATCGATCCCGCCGCGCATCCAGTAGCCCACGTCCGCGCACGCCCCCATGTAACGGCTGCGGCCTTCACACACGCGCAGTATCGCTTCCGGACTCCAGTAGTGCGGCGACGCCTTGCGGTCATGGTTGTGCAGCGCCACCTTGATGCCGTATTCCTGACAGAAGCGGTCGATCAGCGGCAGTGCCTCCACCGCCGGCTCCGTCATGAAGGCTTCGATGCCCATCTTGCGGCCGAATTCAAAGACCGCGCGGCATCCCGCTTCATCGCCCGGAATGCTCTGAATGTAATAGGTCAGCATGCGCACGCCCGCCTCGTCCAGTTTCAGGCGGATGGCTTGCAACTCATCGTCCGAAAGGCCCGGCGTGAAATTCTTGGGGATCTCTTTGCTGACTTTTTGAAAACTCAGGCCGCCGACATACGGCAGCCCCAGCTTGGCTGTCTTCTCAATGGTTTCGAAAAAGGTGAACTTGTGAAACGTGTAGGCTTCGATACCCAGCCGCCACCCCAGCTTCTCCTGCGCCCGGAGCGCCGGCGTGAGCAGGCCGCTCGGCAGGGTCGGCGCGGGCAGGTCGCCCAGCGCAAACTGCGCCCCGGCCAGGAAAAACGCCAGCAGGTGCGGCTGCTTGAAGATCGCCGGGTGATGACCGAACCCCGCGTAAAAAATGCGTCCGCGCCCGTACTGCCGCACCCACGCCATCGCATAATCTTTGTCCGCGCGGTACGCGCCGTCGCGCGGCTCGCTGTCGAGGTCGGTCCGCTCGACATCGATCCCGAGCAGCACGCGGTTGCGCCGGCGTGAATAGGTGCGTTGCGGGCGGAAGAATTCATCCTGCAGCGTGAACCCCTGGCCGCCGAAAGCGGCGAGCAGCGGATGACCGGGATCGTCAAGCTTCATGAAGACCTGTTCGTCCGCCGCACGGTGGGCCGCGCCGCGCGTCCCCAGCATGATGCCGTACTCCGGCCAATCCTCTTTGCCTCCCTCTTTCCAGCGCAGGAAGGCCACGGAGGCGCCGTGCACCCCCATCAGGCCGCCGCCCCCGACCACGAACTCCAGCAGGTTTTTGCGCAGTTGCGGGTCGGTGAAAAGATTGCCGACCGTGTTGTTCAGGAAGACGGCATCGAACCGCGCCAGCGACTCGCGCTGAAACACCGCCGGATCGCGCGAGACAACCGTCTCGAACGCGCCGGTCTTCTGCCCCATGCGCGTGAAGGCCCGCTCGGCCGCCGGGATCGAACGGTGCCCGCCGTACTCCACATTCAGGCTAAAGATCAACAGCTTGCGCGGCCGCATCGGCTTGACCGGCGCAGCCGCCGGCAAGGCCGCCTCGATCGCGGCCTGCTCGTCCGGCTCGGCTGTAAGGCCACCGAGCGGCCACGCCAGGGCGGCAGCTCCCCACGCCGCGTCACGCAGGAACGCCCTGCGCGAGAACCGACCTTCCCCCCTCACCCCGGCATCATATCGCATGAGTCTCCCCCTCATCATTTAAACAAAATGAATTTACGCTAAACTTTACGCCGGAACCGTTCCCCGCGTCAACAGGAGAAAGAGGGGATGGAAGGAAAAGGAGGAAGGAGGAAGAGAGGATGAATATCGAACGTCCAACGCCGAAGGGCGCACGAGGGCGGCGCTCCCGCGCCGCCGCCAGCCCCTCCCCCCCGTTTCATGTTCCGCCGCCGGCTTCCCGTCCGTCGCGTGTTCGAAAACGCCTCTCTCCTTCCACTCTTCCTTGAGGCTTTTGCATTTACCGGATCAGGATCGCCGTGCCGACGATCTTCTTGGTGTTGAGCCGCCGCGCCGCCGACCAGTCGGTCGTGAAGCTGCGCGTGTCCAGCTCCCGCTCCTCCGCATCCGCCACGGCGCTGATCGCGCGCGTGTCCAGCGGCGCCTCCGACGACACCGCGCTCACCTCCGCGCCCGCCAGCCCCGCCAACAGCGCCCCCGCCGCCAGCGCGGCCATCATTCCGTTCGTCGTTATCATCGTTTGGTTCCTTTCGTTTCTTTGTTTTCAAACCTGCTTGAAAAAAAGGCTCCGGCACGGCTTTTGACCGACCTATGCGGCGGGGCTACCGGCCGCCCGGAGCCGGGCCTGTTCGTCCCCGCCTGAGCGGGGCGCGGGCGACGGCGGATGGGACCCTGCCTGTCCTTTTGGCCGCATGGTGCTCACGAGGCGGAAGCCAATGTTGTTGTTCCGGTTCGACGGGTCGTTGTTGTTGCGATACGCCGAACGGCAGTTCGACGCGGTGTTGTTCCAGCTACCGCCCCGTTTCACGCGGTTCGAACCCGAATCCGCCCCTTCTCCGCCCGCCCAAAATCCTTCGGAGCCCTCGACCCCGAGCGACTGCAAAATCCCCCGGAACCCGTACCAGCGCACCCCGCCTTCGGCTGCCGCCGCGCACATCGCCAACCGCGCCCCTCCGATCTCCCCGGCCAGATACTGACGTTCCCGCAGCCTGAACTTCCTCCGCGTCCGCACTAGCCGCGTCCTCTGGAAACGCCACCCCCCGGGGAAAATCCGAAGCCCCAGAAACGCCAGCCCCTCCGTCACCGGCGCGACCACCGTCCGTTCGCCCTTGATCTCCAGACCGCGCTCCCTCTCGACCCATTCGCACACGCCGTCGTGCAGCCGCCATATTTCGGCCTTTCCGTCCGCGAAAAGGACGATGTCGTCCATGTAACGGATGTAGCCCGGAGCACCCATACCCTCCTTGGCGAAATGGTCCAGCCCCGACAGGTAAAAGTTGGCGAACCACTGGCTCGTCAGGTTTCCGATGGGCAGCCCCCGCCCGTCCGGCAGCCCCGGCACCGGCTGCCGCACGGTCATCTCGATGACGCGGCGGACCTCTTTCTCCCGGAACATGGGCAAGAGCAGTTCCAAGAGACGGTCATGCGGAACGCTGTCAAAATACCGCCGGATGTCCAGCTTGCACGCCCACGCGTTCCGCCGCACCAGATCCCGCGCCCGCGCCGCCGCCCGGTGCGTGCCCATCCCGACGCGGCACGCGTAGCAATCCTCCGTGAACCCCCTCTCCAGCAGCGGCGCGATCACGCCGCACAGCGCGTGGTGCACCACCCGGTCCCGCACCGGCGCGCAACTGATC
>MWEJ01000070.1 GCA_002071025.1 Verrucomicrobia bacterium ADurb.Bin070
GCCCGCGCCGCGGATGTGTTCGAAGGCGGTGGCGCGCGTGGGGAACTCCTGGCCGCGCGTCACATGCGCGCAGACGCCATACGGGGAGGGGACGGCTTCAGCCCAGACCGAGCAGGCGAAGGCCGCAAGCCCGCAGAAGAATGCGTATCTCATCGCTAAGACTCCTTGACGTGTGAATGATGGAACACCTTAACACATCGCCGGGAGATGCGTCGATGGGTGAAAAAATGCGATTGCGCACCCGGTCTGAAACCGATACCGTGATCGGTGTCAATGGGGTTAGCAAACGGGGAGGTGTCGATGAGAGCAGGAGTTGTGGCCGGGGCGGTTTTGTTGGGCATGGCGGGGATGGCGGCCGGCGCGGACATCGCGGCGGTACGTGCGGCGGATCCGCGCAACATTTCGAACGGGCTGCGCATCCCAAGCGAAGCATATGCCGACCAGCCGTACGTGGTTGTGACCTCGAACGGTGCCTGGGTCTGCACGCTGACGACCGGCAAGGGCCTCGAAGGGCAGCAGGGCCAGCATGTCGTTGCCACCGTCAGCCGCGACCAGGGCAAGACGTGGTCGGAGTTGGTGGCGATCGAGCCGGACAGCGGACCTGAAGCCTCGTGGGTGACGCCGTTGCTGACGCCGTATGGCCGTATTTATGCCTTTTACACCTATAACGGCGACAACATTGTGACGCTGCCCGGCTCGGAGCGGCGCGTGCGCGCCGACACGCATGGCTGGTACGCCTTCCGCTATTCGGATGACGAGGGCGCGACTTGGTCGGCACAGCGTTTCCGCATTCCGGTGCGTGTCACCGATGTCGACCGAGGTAATCCGTGGCGCGGCGAGGTCTGTCATTTCTGGGGCATCGATAAACCGAAAGTCAAGGACGGCAAGGCCTATTTCGCCTTTACCAAACTGGGGCAATTCTTTATGCGTGAGGGCGAGGGATGGGTGGTGGAGGCGGCCAACATCCTGACCGAGCGCGATCCCGACAAACTGGTGTTCCGCCTGCTGCCGGACGGCGAGACGGGCATTCGCAATCCGGCGCTCGGCAGTGTGCAGGAGGAGCATAACGTGGTGCCGCTTGCGGGCGAGGGGCTCTTTTGCGTTTTCCGGACCGAGCACGGCACGCCCGGGCAGAGCTACAGCCGGGATCGCGGCGTCACCTGGTCGCTGCCCAAGCCGATGATCTATGGGCCTGGTCAGCGCGTGTTCAAGACGCCGCGCGCCTGCCCCAAAGTGTTTGTGACGTCTGAAGGGAAGTATCTCTTCTGGTATCACCATCACGGCGGAACCTCTTGGTCAGGACGGAACCCGGCGTTTCTTTCGGGAGGCGTCCTGAATGCGGAGGGCGTCATCCAGTGGTCGGAACCCGAGCTGGTGCTGTTTGATCCCAATCCCGCCATCCGCATGAGTTATCCGGATCTGATCGAGCAGGAGGGCCGTTTCTGGCTGACCGAGACGCAAAAAACCGCCGCGCGCGTGCATGCGCTCGACCGCGCGCTGCTGGACGGACTCTGGAATCAGGCGACGGCCAAGGGCGTTTGCACGAACGGTCTGCTGCTAGAAAAGCTGGATGCGGGTGACACCGCCTCGCGGCCGACGGTGCCGCGCGGTTTCGGTGACCTCGCGCACGGCGGCATCACCGTTGAGCTGTGGCTCTCCTTGAGGGATGCCGCTTCCGGCCAGACGCTCTTCACCACCATGGATGACGGCGGCCGCGGCGTGCGCGTGGTGACCTCCGAACTGGGCGGCCGCCCGACCTTGTCGATTGAACTGGGCGACGGCGCGCGTGCGACGGTGTGGCATACCGATCCCGGTGTCGTCGAGGCCGGAAAGATGCACCACGTCGTGTTTGTCTGCGATTTTTCTGCGGCCGTCATCGCTGTGGTCGCGGACGGTCAATTCTGCGACGGCGGTGCCGCGCGCCAGTACGGGTGGGGCCGCCTGCCGCTGGAACTGGGGGATGTACGCGGCGCACCGCATGCCGCGCTGGCGCCGGCGGTCAAAGGGTTGCGTCTTTACAGCCGCGCGCTGCGCACGACCGAGGCGATCGGCAATTTCCGCGCGGGCGGCATCTGACGGTACGCGTCATTGGCCGTAGACCTCGACTTCGGTGTAGTGGTTGTAGGGGTCAGAGGTGTTGCCGTTGCTGGTGAGCCGCACGTAACGGGCCCGCACGCCGTTGCCGGCGATCCGGCGGCCGAAGTGATCTTCGAAATACTCCTTGTCGCTGCCGCGGCCGAGCTGCGCGCTGTTGTCGTAGTCGTTGTTGAAGAGCGTGACGACGCCGTTTTCAAAGGCGGGGTCGTCGGAAACCTGCACGACCGTGTCGCGGTACACGCACTGCTCGGGCCGTTCGCGCCAGAGACAGACCGCGTGGATCGCGGCGTTCGTGCCCAGATCAATCTGGACCCAGCGCACGCCCGGCGCGAGTTCGAGGTAGGCGGACGGACTGTATTGCTTGTTGCCGTCGGTGGCCAGCGCGAGGTCGCGCTTCTTCGCGCCGGAATCGTTGCAGGTCACCGCGCAGCCGCGCGAAAGCAGCCGCGTGCCCTCGGGCACCCGCAGCGGGGGCGGCGGCACGCCGTCACCCCGGTACGGCTCGCGGTGCGGCGAGCGCACGTCGATCGGCGTGCCCTCGAAGGTCGGCCGGGGCAGTGAAGGCGCCAGCGCTTTCATCGGCGGCTCTCCGCCCGCAGCCGTCGCCGCAAAAAGAATGGCAAAGCCCGCTGTTGGGAGGTGGCGCAGGATGCGCGCGGGGATCGTCCGGTCACGAGTAGGGGAGTTGGTCGTCGAAGCGTGTGCCATTGTTTCGGTACCAGGACGCGAGGTGCTTGATCGTTTCCGCGGCTTTCGCCTTGACCGCGAGGTCGGAGTGGAAGGCCTGATGGGGCTGGACATAGACATTGCCGGTGCGGTTCAGCGCCATGTCGACCAGTGCCCGCGCGGCCGTCAGATCCTCGCCAAGCACATCGCCACCCGTGAGCAGGTACGCTTGCACACTCTCCGGAACGATCAGGCACACATGCCCGGCCGGTAGGTCGCTGCACCGGATGGCCCGGCGTGTTTCCCGTTCGAGTTGGCGCGCTTCGGCGCCCAACGCCTCGAAATGGATCACGTCAGGGATCCTCCCCGTGCGGGTGACGTGAGCAGGACGTCGAGGACTCATGGTTACAATGCGTACTGAGGGATTTTCAGCGTCTCGCCGTCTTTCATCGCGGAGGTGTGCGCATAGATCCCCGCCACGGTCATGTTCAGCGCGCAGGCCACGTTGACCCGCGGGCTGCGCTTGAGAAGAATCGCGTTGACGAAATCATCCATGAGATAGCCGTGCGCGCCGCCGTGTCCGCCTGCCGACACGCCGGGCGGCAACGGCGGCTTCTCCTGCGCGACTTTCGAGATGTCCGCCTGGCCGGAATAGCGCTCTTCAAAGCTGCCTTTCTGACCGTACACGCGACCCCGCTCACCGTGCGCGCCGGGCATATCGCCGCTCTTCACCATGCGGGCCATGCCGCCCTCGCTGGTTCTGAGCAATGCGATTTCCGTGCCGAAAGGGTTCTTATACGCGTTGTTGGCCGGCTGACGCAGCGGGTCGATGCTCGGCATGCCGAGGCAGGTTACGGACAGGAACGAGCCGCCGCTCACGCAGGTGTAGTAGGCGTTGGCGTGCGTCGGATACCACTGTGGCGGCAGACCGACACGCCAGTTCTTGTAAGATCCGATCGGATTTTTCGGAGAGCTGTAGTGGTGATACTCGCCTTCGCTGTAAATAAGCTTACCGAAACCGCCGGCTTTATAGATCTGATGCATCGCGTAATTGTCCGCGTGAAACGCCGACGTCTCGAACAAGGCATAGGTCAACCCTGTCTTCTTGACCGTCGCCAGCAGCTCGTCGGCCAGCTCCAACTGATCGTCACCGAAAACCGCCGGCACGGCCGACGCCACGTGCAACCCGCGGTGCAACCCGGCGATCACCAGCCTCGCGTGGCTCGGCGCATCGGTGGCAATGAAGACCGCCTCGATCTCCTTGTCCTTCTCGTACATCTCCTCACAAGACGCGTAGGTCTTTTTGGCGCCGACCTTCTTCGCCAGCGCGGCGCAACGGTCCGGAAAGAGGTCGCTTGCGGCCACGACTTCCACGTTGGGATGATTTTGAAAGCCGAACTGCGCGCCAAACTGGCAGACGCCGTATCCCACGATGCCCACCTTGATCTTGCGGTCTGAGATCGGCTGCCACGCCTTTTTGCTGACCTTGCCCGCGTCGGTCTCGTCAAAACCCGCGATCTTGGGCGCCGTCTGCGCCTGTGCCCGCGTTGCGGCAGCGGCGAATCCCGCCGCGCCGATCGCCGCCCCCCTGAAAAAAGCCCTTCTCGTGAACGGATTCATTCTTTCTCCTTTTTTAAGTGTTGTGGTGTGCGTCGGGCAGGTCTGACCGGTCCGACTTGTCAGACATAAGCCCCGCTTACGGCAGGGTCATGAACAGCCGCATGCCGACATAGGTGTTGGCCTGCGAAGTGCCTTCGTTAATGCGAAAAGCCGATGTGCATGAAGAGGCTGTGGAACTGTAGGCGCCTCCACGCTTCGTAATCGTTTCCGAAGCTCCCCGATCCGGCCCCGTGGGGTCAATCCCGTTCCCGACATTCAACGTCGGGCTCCACCAGTCGAGGCAGAGTTCGTAGACGTTGCCGTGCATGTCGTACAGTCCCCAGCCGTTCGGCTGATACATCCCTGCGAAGTGCGTGCCATAGGCGGGCGGTACGGTCGTGCCGGGTGCTGTGGACCCCTCATTGACATAACCGCCGTTGTAGCGGTAGCGCCCCAAGGCGTTGAGCCACTGATTGGTCAGGTCATGCGGCGCGTCTAGTGTGGCTGCAGCGTTGCCGTCATTGAAGGTCGTCGTTGTGCCCGCGCGGCAGGCGTACTCCCACTGCGCTTCGGTTGGCAGATCCAGCATGTCAAGGCCGGTGCGCACCCGCAGCCTGCCGACAAACGATTCCGAGTAGACGCCGGTATTGGTCGGCCAGCCCCAGCCGCCTTGCGCTTCAGTGCCGCGTATCGAATTGAAACTGAGCTGTTCGACCGGACGGCATGCCTGTGTCTCACGATCAAGGAAGTTGCTTCTTGTCGGTTCGCCGGTGACCTGCGCCCACTGTCGTTGGGTGATTTCGAAAACGCCTGCATAGAAGTCTTTCGTCAGCGTGATCTGAACGCCGGGGGGCGCTCCCATCATGAACGTACCGGCGTTGATCCTGCGCATGACGATCAGGTTCAGCCTGTAGATATAGTTGGCCAGACCGCCGTACGGCAGCGCGTCCACACCGGCATAATAGGTCACAGGATACTCTGATGCGCTTGCTCCGCTGCCCATGTCGATCACCAGCACCGGCGGCGGATCGGTGGTGGCCCACACGCTCAGCACGGCCTTGGCCGCAGTCGTGTTCAGCTCCACGCCGTCGGCCGCCGTGTCCCAGGCGATGGAATGTGTTCCGGGGGCGACGATCTGGCCGGCCGCACCGCTTATGGCCGTGACCTTGTTGGTCGGCAGCGCCACGCCTCCGACTGTAACGCCCAACGTCACAATGGCCTCCTCGCCGCTCAGCGTATAGTCAATGTCCACGATGCGCGTGCCGGCGCGCCGCGCCATGCTGACGCCGGTGACCACCGGCTGGGCAGCAAGCGTCCAGACGAACACGGTCAATGACGCCAACACCATCAAGCCTTTTTTGCTTTTCATCGCGTTCCCTCGTTGTTTAAGCGGCCGCCCGATCACCGGATCGTAAACAGTGTGCCGCGATTGATCCGCGTGTCGATCTTGGAGAACTCTGAGAGGTCCTCTGAATAGCTGCGCGCGTCCACCTCTTCATCCGCGTCTGCGATCAGAGTGGCCTTGCCGCGCGTATCCAGCGCGGTGTCAGCCGAATGTACCGCCCACGGGCCGTCCGCAAATGCCAGGGCTGACGCCACAGCCACCATAAATGCCGCCGTTTTCAGTTTTTTTGTCATCATGGTCATCCTCCTGAATCATGCTTTTCACTCGACGTTCATCATGACCCTGAACCCGCAAGAACCCGAGACCGTGCCTGGTGTGGCGCTGCCGCGGTAGCCGGAACGGCAATTCTCAGCGCTCCAATACCAATCGCCACCCCTTTGAACCCTAGTGCTGCCGGTTGTCGGCCCGGTCGGATCGGTGTCGTTGGGCGGCATAACCGTCTGATGCCAATCACGGCACCACTCGCGCACATTGCCGTGCATGTCATACAGGCCCCAGGCGTTGGGCGCGTAGGAGCCCACGATATGCGTGGCCTGCGAGGGCGGACATGTGGCGTAATCGGGCAGCGTCACACCGTCCCAGCCGCCGTTATACCGATAGCGGCCCAGCGGGTTCAGCCATTCGTTCACCGTTCCGCCTGCGGTGGCCGCACAGTCACCGCTGTTAAAGGTGGTGCGCGTGCCGGCCCGGCAGGCATACTCCCACTGCGCGTCCGTGGGCAGGTCAATCGTGCCGAAGCCGGTCTTGTCCCGCAACCGGCTCAGGAACGGCACGGCATCACTGACGGCCGACCCAGTGCTGGGCCAATCATATCCGGCACTGGTCGAGCCGCGCAAATGATCATACGAAACATTGGTCACAGGACGCACCATGCGGGTCTGATAGTCGGAAACGATCCCTGTCGGGCTCGTGCCCCTGACCCTGTACCATTGCCCCTGCGTGACTTCATAAACACCCATGTAGAAATCTTTGCTGAGTGTCATCTGCCGCACACCGATATCCAGCCACCCCATCGTAAAGCTGCCGCGCGGGATCTTCTTCATGACCAGCCGGTCGCACTTGTAGATGAAGTTCTGCACCCCGCCGTAGGGCAGGGCATCCAGACTCGTATAGTAGTAAACCGGATACGACGCGGCGCCTGCGCCTTCCGTCACGTCGAAGACGATCACATCCGGCGGGTTGTTGGTCGGCCAGGCCGTCACCACCGCGCGGGCCGTCGCGTCCAGATTGCCGTCCCAGTCCGCGCCCGCGTCCCACAGGATCGTGCCCGCGCCCGCCGTGACCTTTTTGCACACGTCGCCGCTGAGGCAGGTCACCACATTGTCCGGCAACGCCACGCCGTTGGTTTCGATGCCCAGCGTGATGATCGCATCCTCGCTGAGGGTATAGGTGATCTGCATTGTGCGCGTGCCCGTCATCTGCTGCATCGCCACATTGCTGACCTCGGGCAGCGCCCGCGCCGACCACATGCCCGTCGTTAGAACCAGAGCGGTCACCCAAATAACTTTTTTCGTCATCATCCTCTCCTCCGATCTCTGCCGCCGATACGCCTCACTGAGCCGGCCCATCAGGCGGCACCGCAAAAGGGCTAGTCAATGATCTTCACGATCCGAAACCCGAGATTGTTGTTAGACGCAGAGCCCGGTGACTCTAAATAGCGGAATTCAGTGGTCACGTATTGCGCGTCGCTGACACCGCCGCTGCGCCTGATACGACTTGAGCCCGTCGCCGGACCGGCCGGGTCAACGCCGCTGGCCGGAAAAACGTCGGACCCGGGCCAATAATCCAGCACCCACTCCATGACATTTCCCAGGGTGTCATACAGACCCCAGGCATTGGGCAGGTACGAGCCCACGACCGCCGTGCCTGCCACCTCCGGCAGGGCGTCGGCTGTGCGTGGGCGGGTAATGCCGTCGTTGTAGCTGTAGCGGGCGATCTTGTCCAGCCACGGATTCTGAGCTGTGCCGTAGGTTCCGACTTTTGTAGCATCCGGCGAGCCGCAGTTGAAGATCGAGCGCGTGCCGGCGCGGCACATGTACTCCCACTGCGCCTCGGTCGGCAGATCAACCTTTGTGAGCCCGCTGCGCGACCGCAGCCGTCCCAGAAAACTGCCGGGACTGACCTCGTATCCGGTGTTCGGCCAGTCGATGGACGGAACATCCGCCGTTGACCCGCGGATATCATTGTAGCTGACTCGCTCAACCGGACGCCCGTCGCGCTCGACCGTGTAAAATCCGGGATAGTCGCCGGTCACCTTGTGCCACTGCCCCTGCGTGACCTCGAACACGCCGGCATAGAAATCCTTGCTCAGGATCATGCTGCGTGTCTGACTCAGAAGCCGTCCCATCAGGAACGCGGCGCGACCGATTTTGCGCATCACCAGACGCTCGCTGCGGTAGATCTGATTGGTCAGACCGCCGAAGGGCAACGCCTCGATGCTGTCGTAATAGAAGACTGGGTAGACCGCGCTCGAGCCCGAGCCGGCACTGAGATCAAGCACCATCACCGGCGGCGGATAACTCGGATGCCAGGCCTTGATCCGCGCCTGCGCGTTCTCGGTCAGATTAGACGGCCAGTCCGTGCCCGCATCCCACGTCATCACTCGGTTCCCGGCCTGCACGGCCTTGCAGGCGTCACCGCTCAAGGTCGAGATCGCATCGGGCGGCAACGGCACGCCGTTGGTCTCGACGCTCAGCGTGATGATCGCGTCGGCGTCCAGCGTGTAGCTGATGGTCACGAAGCGCGAGCCTGCCGCCTGTGTCAGGGTCACGTTGCTGACCAGGGGCGGCGCGGCCAGTGCCGTGCCTGACACGAGCAGCACGCAGCCCGCTGCCTTTAGAAGCCCGTTTTTTATAGCCTTAGCCTTCATCACCCCTCCTTGCAAGCGCGCCGAGCGCACGGTTGGTGAACCTTTCATCAAGTTAGATTGACTATAGCTTCTTTCTGATTGATTGATAATCCACAATTGCGCAAAATAATTTGCACTTATGCGACATGGCCGCATGGACGGAGCGTCAGGACAAACGCCACGAACGGCCCTCTTGTAATCGGTTTCACAGCGTGTTAACGTGTAACAAAAGGCACCGGAAAAGTGTCTTAAGAAATTCCGACTATGAAATCACGCATTCCGCAAGTTGCCGTGTTGCTGCCGCTGCTCCTTAAAGGGCAACAGGACTCCCTGCGCGGCATCCTGCAGTATGTGAAGCTTCACGGTCCTTGGCGGCTCTACCGCATGGAGGGTCGGCCCGGCGAGCAGCGTCTGCTGGACTTGAAGCGCTGGGGCTGCACCGGCATCATCGCCGCGCAGTGCGACGTGCGGGAGGCGCGGCTGATCGCGCGTATCGGTGTGCCGGTGGTGGTCTGCGAGCCATCGCCGTCCATGCGCGGCGAGTCCCACCCTTTTGCCAAATACGCCTGCACCCGCTTTGATTCACATGCCTGCGGCCGGATGGCCGCCGAGTATTTCATCAACCGGCACTACAGCCACTTCGCCTTTGTGGGAGAACCGCACGGGCTTTACTGGTCTCGGGAAAGGGGGCAGGGGTTTCGTGACGCCGTCCTGGAGGCCGGTAAATCCTGTTGCGTGTACGGTGACCTATCTGAAGCCGAACAACGGGACTGGGCCGTTGAGCAGCCGCGCCTGCAAGCGTGGTTGAAGGCGCTGCCGAAACCGGTTGCGGTTTTCGCGGCCATGGACGGACGCGGCCGCCAGGTGCTGGACGCCTGCATGGGCGCGAACCTGACCGTGCCGGATGAGGTGGCGGTGCTGGGTGTCGATAACGACGATCTGATCTGCGACGCCACCTTCCCGACCATGTCCAGTATCCAGACCAACAGCCAGCAGACCGGATTTTTGCTGGCCGAGCACTTGGACGCGCTCATGAGCGGCAAACGCCTGTCCCGGCGCGTCTTCCCGACGATGCCCACGCGCGTGGTCACCCGGCGGTCCACCGACGCCACGGTGATCCGCGACCCGCAGGTCGCGCGCGCCTTGGAATTCATCTGGCGCAACGCCGGCCACCAGCCGATCAGCGTGGCGGATGTGGTCGCCCAGATCGGCGCGTCGCGCCGTTTCGCCGAACGGCATTTCAAAAGTGTCACCGGACGCACGATTCTTGACGAGATCCGGCGCGTGCGGCTCGAGCGCGTCTGCACGCTGCTGGCGGAATCCAATCTGCCGATCAGTGAAATCACCCGGGAGTGCGGGTTCGAGCGGGAAAGCTACTTGTCGCGCCTGTTCCGGCAGCGCTTTGATCAGACCATGAGCGCGTATCGCACGGCGGCACGCACCCGGTGACCGGCCGGAATGCGCATTAAGGGTTTGACCGCCACTTGCTCCGGCGCAGCGGCGATAGAGCGCTGCGATACCGTCCTGGGTCTACCTGTCAAGCGCCCGCAGTCACCCGATGAAGCCTTCTTTGCGTAACGCTTCGGTCAAGCGTTGATCCAGGCAGACGACCTCCAACATTGATGGCTCATTATCGGACGCTATCAGAGCCGCCGCCAGTTGCTGCGCGTCGGCCGTGCGCAAGGGATGTACCCGAAGCATGCGCTCGGCCGCTCGACGGCAGGCTTCGGTCGGCAAAACCTCGTTCCATCCTTTGCGCAACTCGCGAAGCCGCCGTTCTGCGGCCTGCGCACCTGAGCTGTTCAACCGGCCTTCCCTGACCAGCCGCATCAGAGCCGAGAAACATTCGATCGACGTGCCCCACCACGTCACGATGTCCGGATCCTGCTCGATCAGCTTCTCCATCTCCCGCGAGTGACTTTGCTCCACAAGTAGAGGCACGATCCCGGAGGCGTCCCAATATCTCATCGGCCTTCCTCCCGATCCGCAAGCAGGGACTCCAGGATGTCCCCCTGCTCTTCAGGTCGCGGGCGGGGCCATGCGCGTAACGCGCGTAAGTCGATGCGGTTACGGGCGGGGCGGACCAGACCGCGACGTGCCAAGTCATCCAGCCGGCACGGGTTCTCGCCTCCCGCATCGGACACGGGCTCCAAGCGGGCAATGGGGTTTTGGCGATCCACGATCAGGATCGATTCGCCCTCGCGCACCCGGGCGATCATCTCGCTGAAGTGATTGCGCGTATAGGATATATTGGCTCTATTCATAACGCCAATATAGCCATATCGAGATGGCGGTATCAACCCGTTTTGTGCACACAGCCCCTTTCCGCCGACCAGCGGCGGGTCTACAGCTCTTCGCGCATCCCCTTCGAGGGATTCCCGCGTCCCATTCGCAGGACCTGTAGTTCCGGTGTTGTGTCGCTGTAGTTCCGGCGCTGTGCCGCCGGAGACCCGCAACGTATCACCCCCGGTTCACCGTCGGTCAAGACTCGTCCCAGTCCTCGTAATCCGGCCATATCGCCGCCACCGCCGGGCTGTCGGGCGAGAGGTCATGGGCCGAGCGGATACAGCGGAAAGCCTCTTCATCGCGCTCCCCCGCCTCGTGATACAAGGTTTGGGCCACCATCCAGGCGACCATGGCATCCGGATGCGTTTCCTGCGGCATATCCGCCGACTGAAACAATGCGTCGGCCTCTTCCATGCGGTCGTCGCCGACCAAGATTTGCAGCAGCGTGGCCCGGGCGAACAGATATTCGGGATGCTCCGCCACCAATCCGCGTAGAACCGTCTTCGCCTCGTCCCTACGATTGCGGTGGATCAGGCTAATCGCGAAGTTGTACCGCGCGGGGTAATAGTCAGGCTCTTCCTTAATGATCCGGAGATAGGTCTCCCCGATCGCCGACCAGTCCGGTCTTTTCTTGTATCCGGCTCTGACGGCTTTCTCGTAGCATTTCTGTAGTTTCTCCGGCAGATATTTTCCGAACCGGAACTCTGGGTTCAGCCGGGTGCCCTTATAGGCCACATGGCGGCGTTCGCCGTTCAAGAACAGATTGAGTTCCTGCCCCGGGCCCAATTCGCCGCGTGTATCCAACTCCTGCAAGGCCTCCATGCGGAGGCTGTCGGGGCCGAAGGTGCCTTTTACGATCAGCCAAAGCAGCGCGACGGCTTCCGGATGTTTGGCATGGATGAGCATCCGGAAGGCGTTCTCCGGTTCGGCGGCCGATTCGTTCAGGATCGCCTCGCAGAAATCCACGACCACGCGGCGGGAGAGCCAGCCCGTTTCGTCGTGTCCGATTCCCTTCTGGATGAGATCAACCGGGCAGATCTCATACGAGAACAGGTACGGCCAGTCGCCTCTGACCGTATGCGGAGACGCCTTCTCTTTCAGGAGATCCAGATAACGGCGGGCCATCTCCGCCTTGTAATAGCCGAGCGGTATCCGGCGCAAATCGCGCAGCGCACGCGGGCGGTCATTGAGATTCGCAGCCGCCACGCCGGTAAAAAAACTGACGCCGGGCTCGTCGCCATACTCGCCCTTGTCGACGAGGTCAAGGATCTCACGATGGCGCTTGAACCGCGACAGAACCTCGCACAGCTTCAGACAGGCATCCGCGCTCGGGAGTGTGCACGTCAGCGCCTCTTCCAGATGATGCTGAGCGGCCTCCTCCTCGCCATTGACCATGTAAAACGTCGCCAGGTTCGCCAAGCCGAACGGATTGGGAAAGGGCGCGGCTTTCAGACTCTCGGCTTGCGTACGGATCGCCTCGTCGAGCCGCCCGGTAGCGAACAGACAGATCGCCAAATTGTTGGCCGCTGTATAGACGAAGGGCGCGGCCGCACTGGACTGACGAAACAGCGGGATAGCCTGCTCAACATTTCCCCCAGCCATCAGCCGTAACCCTCTATCACACAAACGACGCCCTTCCGCCATGTCTCCGACGGGCACCCCCTCGGGAATATCCTCGTCCCTGTTATCTGGCGAGGCAGGCAAAAAGAACGACGGCCCTTTGGCCGCTTCACGTTCGAGCCTTTTCTGATAGCAACAGAATTTATACTTCTTTCCGCTGCCACACGGACAGGGGTTATACGGGTCTATTCTGGTCGTCTCGCTCATGCCCATCATCTTCTCAAACCGATCCGCCGATGGCAATCGTCTTTCCTCTGTCTTTCGATGAACGCTACCGCACGGCGGCACGCACCCGGTGACCGGCAAGCGGCCGGCTACATCCCCCAGTAAAGCACCAGCCACAATGCGGGGGCGGAGAGCAGCGTGCTGAGCAGAATCACATTGCCGGCGAATTCAGGGTCGCCG
>MWEJ01000071.1 GCA_002071025.1 Verrucomicrobia bacterium ADurb.Bin070
ATCCGGCATGAAACGCTGCAGCCAATGGCTGAAATGACCGCCCGCCCCCCCGCAGGAAGTCAGGCTGTCCCCCAAACAGACCAACACCGGACGACGGTCGCGCAGGCCCGCCGCCACAAGGGCCGCCGCTGCGCAAACACCCAGAACTACTACCCCGATCAACACGCCTCGCTTCTTCAACTGGATCGATCTCCTTCCAAAACCCCAAAAGATTTCCGACCTTTATACCACAATCCAATGTTCGGCAAAAGCAAAAGCCGGCCCACCCGCACAACGCTCATAAACGCGCTTCACGGCGCACGTACCGTCCGCTACAATGGCGGCAATGAATGAATGAGGCGCCTGTTGGGCGCACCGTGTTACCCGTCCGGCCAACGATCATGTTCACACCTGATTTCCATGCGTATTTCATGCGGCTCGCCCTGCGCGAAGCCGCCAAAGCTGCGGATAACGGCGAGGTCCCGACGGGCTGCGTCATCATCCGCCGGCCTGAATCGGCCGAGACCCCGCTCGCGGCGGTCCGTGTCTTGGCGCGTGCCCACAATCAAACCGAACTGCTGAAGGACGCCACGGCGCACGCCGAGATGATCGCGCTCACGCAAGCAGCCGCCGCGACGGGAGACTGGCGCCTGACGGACTCCATTCTTTACGTGACCAAGGAGCCATGCTGCATGTGCGCCGGCGCGATCATTCTGGCCCGTGTGCCGCTGGTGGTCTGGGGACTCTCTGATCCCAAGCGCGGCGGACACTCGGTCTTTTCGATCCTGAACCATCCAGGGCTCAACCACCGTCCCGAGGTTCAACCCGGCACTCTCGAACCCGAGTGCCGTGCCATCCTGCAGGGTTTCTTCAAAGAGCGCCGCAGTGATCTCCAGTCTCCCGAATGACCGCGAGCTGCTCCTCCAACTCGGCCAGCTCCCTGGCCCAGAAGGCGCGTGTTCCCCACTCCGGGTGATTCTGGAGAAAGGACGCGTCGTGCGCCTGGCGCGCGCACCAGGCGAGATAGTAGGTCATGCGCATCGCCCGCAGCGGCTCGATCAGTCGCACGCTCGCGCGGTCAAACGCCCGGAATGATTCATAGCCTTCGATGATCTGTTCCAACTCGGCGCGCGCCGATACCGCGCGTCCGGGCAGCAGCATCCATACATCCTGAACGGGCGGGCCGTTCATCATGTCGTCGAAGTCGATCAAGAAGAGGCCGGAATCAGGCCGTTCCAACACATTGGTGTGCTGACAGTCGCCATGCAGCCGGATCGTTTCGACCCCGTCAAAAAGCGGCGCCACCGCATCAAGCAAATCCCCGCCGAACGCCTCAAGCCGCGCCGCCTCGCGCGGTTCCAGAAAAGCATGATCCAGCAGATAGTCAAGATCCGATGTCGTTGCGGTGAGCGGATGCAGCGTGAGCCGTGCCGGTGCGGGCGCGCGCTCGCCGACACGGTGAATGCGGGCCAGCAAGGCCCCGAGGCGGCCCCAGAGCGCATTGCCAGGATCGGCCGGCTCGACCGGCCGTCCGCCGCGCTGCGTGAACAGGGCGAATGCGATGCCGTCCGCATCGCCCAGCGTGCCGCCTTGCGCGAGCGGCAGCGGCGCGATGACCGGGATCTCTTCATCCGCGCACGCGCGCACAAACGCATGCTCGTCAAGGATTGCCGCGCGGCCCCAACGCCCCGGACGATAAAACTTCGCCACGACACGCTCGCCGTTCTCCATGCCCACCGTGTAAACCCGGTTGATGTAGCTCGGCAACGCGCGAATGACCCCCGAGCACCGTTGCCCGGTCGCGCGTTCCACAGCGTCCAGAACGGCATCCGGCAGAAGGCTTGAAAAATCAGCTCGCAGCCCCGTCTGATCTTCTCCGGCTCCTTTCACGGGCGCGTCCTTCCGGCCGTCCGCGCCTTCTGCAACATCGCGCGCATCGCCGCGACCCGTTCAGGCTGCGTACCGGCCAGATTATGGGCTTCGCGCGGGTCCTCCGCCGTGTTGTAGAGCTGATCCACATTCCAACTGCCGGTATCCTGCTCGCCTTTGACAAACGCGTCAGGATCGCCCAGCCTCCCGGTATCCGGGCGCTTCGGTCCGTCTTTGCGGGCATTCGCGGGGATAAATTTCCAGACGCCGTCGCGCACCGACATGCGGGCGCCTTCGGCGATAAACGACGCGCGTCCCGCCGTGCCGGGATCCAGTAAGGCGGCCGAGAGATCCATGCTGTCCGGCGCGTCGCCGTATGCCAGGGACTGCCCGCACAAGGCGGCAGAGGTCGCAACGAGATCGACCAGACTCACCAGCGCCGCACTTTGCGTGCCGCCTTTGATCCGTTTCGGCCAGCGCACGAGGAACGGAACGCGCGTGCCGCCCTCATACGCGCTGTACTTATGGCCGCGGTAAGGACCGGCCGGGCGGTGCGACCCAAGCTTTTCGACCGCCTGATCCTTGTACCCGTCGTTCAGCACCGGCCCGTTGTCGCTGCTCAAGATCACCAACGTATCTTCAGCCAGCCCATGCGCGTCTAAAGCGTCGAGGATCGCCCCGACCTGGAAGTCGAACTGCACGATCGCATCGCCCCTCGGCCCCATCGATGTTTTGCCGACAAACCGCGGATGCGGCACGCGCGGAACATGAATGTCGTGCGTGGCGAAATACAGGAAGAACGGCTTGTCCTTGTTGCGCGCGATGAACGCCGCGCCTTTCGCCGCAAGCGTGTCGGCCATCTCTTCATCCACCCACCGCGCCCTCTTGCCGCCGGCCATGTAGCCGATCCGGCCGATGCCGTTGACCACGGCAAAGTGGTGCCCGTAATCCCAATCCATCTTGAGCTGTGCGCGGTCGCGTCGTCCGTCCAACTCGCCAGGGTAATTCTCCTCTTTCAACTTAAAGCTCACCTGAATGGGATCGTCGGGATCGAGTCCCACCACGCGCTGGTTCTCCAGATACACGCACGGCGTGCGGTCTCCGGTCGCGGGGATCAAAAACGAATAGTCGAAGCCGATCTCGCGCGGCCCGGGAACGACCTCCTTATTCCAGTCGGTCAGCCCCGGTCCGGGGCCGAGCCCCAAATGCCATTTCCCGACCACGCCGGTCACATAGCCCGCGCGCTGAAAAACGGCGGCCAAGGTGGTGCGGCCCGGCTCGATCAGCAGCGCGGCATCGCCGGTGGCGATCCCGGTCCCCTGCTTGCGCCATGCGTATTCGCCGGTGAGCATCGCGTAGCGTGTCGGCGTGCAGGTCGCCGCAGAGGCATGCGCATCCGTGAAGCGTGCCCCTTCGCGGGCCAACCGGTCCACCTGCGGCGTCTGCACGGCCGTTGCGCCGAAACACGAAAGATCGCCCCAGCCCACATCGTCAGCCAGAATGACGACCACATTCCGCGGACGCGGCGGGCGCCCCTCCGCGGGCACGGCGGCCTCCACCTGCAGCCGCCACGCTGCGAGCCCGGCGCCGAGCATCATCACTGACCATGCCGTTCGTGTCATGCCTGCCTCCCTGTTGTCCCGCGTTTCATGGTTCGACACGTCCCGCCGGGGGCCGCACAGCCTCCGGCGTCCCTCCTTCATTCAGTCGCCGCTTGAGTCCCATGCCTTCCAACACCCGCCCGGCATCCATGTAGAGATTGGCGAGCCCATAAGCAAATTCACGGTTCCGCCACGCCGTCACCCGGCAGGCCTGTTCCGCCAGCGCCAGCGCCCGAACCCTATCGCGGTCTTTCCTTTCCTTGGCCGACAGACAGGCGGCATACCGGTACAGCGCCTCCGCGTGCTCGGGCTCCCGCCGCAGAATCTCCTCGTACTGCCGGTCGGCTTCCGCGTACTCGCCGATCGATGCCGCCACTTGGGCCAGTTCCATCCGATAGCCGATCTGTCCCGGCGCCGCCGCCACCGCGCGCGCGAAATGCAGGTAGGCGGTTTCGTTGTCGCCGCTCGCCCGCAGGCAGAACCCCATGCCGTAGTGCGAGTGCGCGGAGCCCGGCGAAAAGGAGAGCAGATGCTCGTAGCACTTGAGCCCACCTTTAAATTCACCGATCGCGATGCGCCGCCGCCCCTCCAGCTCCAAACTCTCGGCCAGATGCGTCAACAGCGGATCACGCGCATTGAGCTTCGCGGCCGCCCGCGCGTCAGCCAGACCGGCCTCGCCCCGGCCGGCGGCCGTCTGCGCCAGGGCGCGGGCGGACAGCGTGCGCGCGTCCGCGCAGAGCAGCGTTTTGTCGCGGATCGCCTGGTAGACGCCCACATCCATCTTGCCCGGCACCAACCACTCCAACGTCTTTTGCCGCACCGGCTCAAGCGCATTCGGCGTCAACAGTCCGTCAGGCGCCCCGTTGCCGAACACGACCCGCGGCAGGTTCCACGCATTCGCGGTCCCGCTTTCAAAACCGGTACGCTCGAGCCACGGCACGACACCTGCGCCGTCGCAGACCATGCAGGCCAGCGCTTCAGGCAGCGCGAGAACGCCCGCTCTGGCAAAATCGCGCATAACCGGCTGACGTTCGAAACACGCCAGCATCTGATCGGCCGGACTCTGGATCATGCCATTTGACCCCACCAGCAACCAGTCGTACGCCCCGGTGCACCAGAGCTGCATGTTTGGGAAGACGCGCGCGAAATCACGGGTAACCGCAGCGAAACGTCGCGCCGAAAGCGCACGGCCGTCCACGTGCAGCGCCACCAGGCCGCCGGGCGCGAGCGCAGAGCGGCAACGGGCGAACAAACCACCGCTATAGGCCTTGCCGGTACCGCGCATCCACATCGGCTCGCCGGCGAGCACAATCAGGTCGTACGCCTGAGATGCCGCGAGACGCGCGCGGCGCCGGAGCACATGCGTCACGTCCACCGGTTCACCGGCGAGATGTTGATCCGCAGCGATCGTCAGCTTCAGCAGCGCCGCATCGCATCCGCCGACCGCAAGGTCCTTCACGCCGGCACGCGCCAAAAACGGCAGATAGAGTCCCGCCTCCGGACCGAACAGCGCCGCCCGCGCGCACGACGGGTGCAGCAGCAGCGGCACATACGCCGTCAGCGTGCGCGCCGTGTGGAAACGGCTGCCGAACAGCAGCGGCCGTCCGTCCTGTGCGAAGACAAACCCATAATCGGTATCTTCATAAGCCGCCACCGCATGGTGCCGGGTCTGACGGGCAAACACAGGCTGGCCGTGCGCGAAGCCGCTGTCGCGATGCACCAGTCGGCCGAACACCCCGGCGGCCAGCGCCTCGTCCAAATCCGTCGGGCCGGCCAAGAAAAGGGCCAGCGCAACCGCCAGAACCGGCAGGATCGACCACACCCTGCGTGCAGCCACAAAGCCTGCGAGCACGCCGAACCAGAGCGCCGCCCCGCGCAGCAGTCCGAACCCCATCGACGGGATCAGCGTCCCGCCGCCGATGCTGAACCCGACCCCGGCCGGCAGCAGAACCAACAGCACGCCCAGCGTAAGCGCCGTCCCGGGCCGAGCGTCTGCCGCGTCTTGTCGGAACATCTGAAGCGCAACCCGCGCGATCGCCCCCACCGCCAGCGCCGGCATCCCTGCGAAGAGCAGGCCCGTGCGGAACAGCAACGACACATACTGCGTCTCACGCCTCGCCAGCGCATTCAGCACCCCCTGCCAGGCCAGAACCAGCCGCGGCGTACACAGGCCTTGCGCGATCACGCCTGCGGCCAGCGCCAGAAAAAGCAGGCTCAGCATCCCGCCACCGCGTATCCGTCCGCTGCGGCAGGCGAGCGCCGCCGCGGCATATCCCAGCACCAGCCCCGTACCCGCGCAAGCCCAAAACATGAGCCCCGTGTGCAGCGTCCGTCCGGCCACCGCATCCATCGCGCGTAGCCACACCGCCAGCAACACCCCCGTCATCAGACTGGCCGCCACACAGACGGCCACTCGCACGCTTGCTTGATCCACACGGATTCTTCTCATGGACACGTTCATCCCTTCACAGCTTCATCGTCGGCTCACCCGCACCCTGAACCACCGCGACACGCCCGTACGGCAGCGCAATGCCCTCCCGGTCAAACTGCTCCTTGATATCCCGCAACAGCGAGGTGCGCGTCGACAGGAACTCCTTCCGGTCAACCCAGACCGCGACAAAGAAATCCAGCGAAGCGCCGCCCACTCGCTTCAACGCGATCAGCGGCTCCGGCTCGTTGAAGCACGACGGGTTTGCGATGATGACCTCGCGCAGCACGGTCATCACGCGGACCGGCTCTTCCTTGCATGCCACGCGGATATCCAGGTCGATGCGACGGATCGGGTAGTGGGTTAGGTTGACCAGCTTTGATTTTGCGAGCATCTCGTTCGGAATGCGGATCACCCGGTTATCGAAGGTGCGAATATAGGTGGAAAGCATTTCGATACTGTGGACAATTCCCGTCGATCCGTCGACCTCGATCAAGTCGCCGATCTTGAACGGACGCTCCAGAACCAGAAACAAACCGCTGATCAGGTTGGACAGGCTGGTCTGCGACGCGAAACCGATGGCCACGCCGGCCACGCCCGCCGCGCCCAGCACGGCCGTGATATCCACTCCGGCCCCTCGGATCAGGGAGACCACGAACAACACGATCAGCAAGAATTTGAATCCCTTGGCCACCGCGCGCGCCTTGTCTGCCCCCAACTTGCGGGACAGTCCGGCGTACAGCAGGCGCGAGAGCAGTGAAGAGGCCCAGATGCCAAAAATCAACCAGGCGCAGATACCCAAAAAGGGCAATGCGTAATCGGTCAGCGCCGCATTCAGTTTAGACGTGTTCACTGTCACAAGCCGCCATCCTGTCAGAAGGGTTGTTTGAAAATGGCATCGGCGATCACGCGCGCGGTGAGTCCGGCCGAAGGTGCCACACGCGGCTCTGAGACGAGCTTTGCCCCTCTGGCCTGCTCGGGCGCAGTTCGCCCGAACGTGATCGAGGCAGGGAAGATGCTGCCGGTGTAGCCCAGGCGACATTCATTGGTCCACAGCTTGCCGTCCTCGGTCTGATACACGCTCATGTGCCGCACGCTCAGCAGGAGCTGCGCGAAGACCAACGCCTCGTTGGTGTGGTTTTCAATCAAAACCGGGCAGATGGCGCGTCCCTCCACATCGGTCAAAGCCGCCGTATCCTGGCGCGCCCGCGTGGTCAGCGCATAACCGATCTCGCCCTCCTCAGAAGGATGGCCAAACCAGGTTTTTGAGAGCAGGGCAGTCGGATAGTCGCCCAGGTCGATGCGGCGGGGCGTCTCGGCCTGCACGCGCACCCAGACGGGAATCGTCACGAAAAAGAGGCCTTTGTGGCGCGGCGCGATCTCGATACGTCCCTCCGGACGGCTCACCACCGAACGGTCCGGCAGCACCGGAACCAACCGCACGGACGCGGCATCGGACGGCGTAACGAAGCGCTGCCACTCCGCACGCCCCGGCTCCGCGCCGCACGCGCACAGCAACGAAAAATCGCTTTGCGTCTCGTGCCTGAACGCCGTTTGCCAGCCTTGCGGAATGCGCTGCAGCCAGAGCCGCAACTGCGCCATCGCACAGGCATAGGTCACGCCGACCTCGCACGCATAGCTTTTCCACTCAACCTTCATGCCGCGAGTATAGCAAATCCGCTGTGCGTCGCCCATGCCTCATGTGGGAAACGCGGAGCGCGAACGCTCAGGCGTGATGCGGCATCGCGTTCAACAACGCGACCGCGCTGCGGTCCACCACGCCTTTGCGGCGCAAGACCGACGCCGTGCCGCGCGCGCCCAACATGTTACGCACCTCGGCATCACCGGCCAGCCGCTCGATCTCGCTCGCCAACGCCATTTCGTTCGGCACTTGCACCAACGCACCGGCCTCCAGCAGGTCGGACATCACCGGACGAAAGTTTTCGGTATACGGGCCGACCACTGTCGCCGCGCCGCACAGGCAGGGCTCGATCATGTTCTGCGCCCCATGCTCACACAGGCTCTTGCCGACAAAAACGATCTGCGCGTTGCCGTAAAAGCCCATCAGTTCACCGGTGGTGTCGGCGAGAATAACGGGCGGGGCAGACGGATCACGTTCCAGCAGGGAATGATGCATGCCCATCGGGCGGGAATCCCCTCCGGTTGGATCACGGGGCATTTCTTTCGATTTCCTTACACATGCAAACCCGGCGCGTTCGATCTCCGCCTGCACGGCATCGGCTTTTTCGAAGTGGCGCGGCACCAGCACCAGACGTAAGTCCGGATAGCGCGGCCGAAGCCTGCGGTAAATCCGGAGCAGCGCCGCATCTTCGCCGGGCCATGTCGACCCGCCCAGCAGCACCGTTCGTGCCGGACCACAATCCATGTGCGCCAGAAACGCGGCAACCTCCTGCTCCTTGACGGGGTTCCGGACCGCCACGTCGAATTTGAAGCTGCCAGTCACATCGATGCGCTCCGGGTCGGCCCCCGCGTCCACGAGACGCCGCTTGTCGGTCTCGGACTGCGCCAGAATCGAGGAAAACATGCGCAAAACCGGGCCGAACCAGAAACGCAGGCGGCGGTACCCCGGAGCCGAGCGGTCGGAAACCCGCGCGTTAACGAGGAAAAGCGGCACGCCCCGCCGGTGGCAGGCACGGATCAACGTGGGCCAGATCTCCGATTCCGTCAGGATCAGCGCGCGCGGCCGAATCGCATCCAGTGCCCGGCGCACGCAAAGCGGAAAATCCAGCGGATTGTACACGAGCACATCCGCGGGGCCGACCTGTTTCTCGGCCTCGCGCCATCCGGTCGAACTGGTCGTGCTGAAAACGAAACGAAGGCCGGGCTCGCGCGCCCGCATGGCCCGCATCATCTGTCCCGCCACATAGACTTCACCCACGCTGACTGCATGGATCCAGACCGCGCCCTGCATCTGCCGCAGCCGCGCGAGAACGTCGGACGGATAGCGTCCGAACCGGTCCCCCATGCGGCTGCGGTATCCGCCACGCCGCTTCATGCGCAGCAGAAACTGCGGCAGCATCACGGCATACGCCACGGCAAACAGAACGTTGTACAGCCACCATCTCATCGCACGGCTCCGCTTCCGGCCCCGGACGCCGCATAGGCGCGGAACCACTCGACAAAGCGGGCGACGCCCTCTTCCAGCGTCGTGGCCGGCTGATACCCGGTACGGGGCTGTATCCGCGCGAGACTCGCCCACGTGGCCGGGATGTCGCCGGGCGGTAAAGGCGCGGTTTCGATCCGCGGCGTCACGCCCAACCTCTCCGCCAGCAGATGGACCACGCTCAGCAGCGCGACCGGCCGTCCGCTTCCCACATTGAACAGCTCAGACCGGGCCTGCAGCGGCACACCGATGCAGCGCACGACACCTTCCGCCACGTCCTCGATGTAGGTAAAGTCACGGCGCACATCGCCGCCTTCAAACACCTGCAGCGGGCGGCCCTGCGACAGCGCGTCGGCAAACAGGTAGAGCGCCATGTCAGGCCGGCACCACGGGCCGTACGCCGTGAAAAAACGCAGGCCGACGCACGGAATATCATAGAGCTGCGCGTAGGTGTGCGCCATGAGTTCATTTGCCCGTTTCGTGGCGGCGTAAAGACTCACCGGCCGGTCCGCCGGCTGCTCCTCCACGAACGGCAACGCGGTACAGGCGCCGTAGACCGAGGACGAGGACGCATACACCACGCGCGGCGTGACCGTCGCATGGCGGCAGCATTCCAGCAGTGAGAGGAAACCCTCGACATTGTTCTTCTGGCAGACAAACGGCGCGCTGAGCGACGCACGCATGCCGGGCTGCGCCGCGAGATGCACGACGCACTCAGGCCGAAACGCCGCGAACACACCCTGCAACCGTTCTCCGTCGCACACATCGCACGTGATCAGGCGCGCCTGCGCCCCGCCCGCCGCAGGTCCCGCCAAGGCCGCCCAGCGGTCACGTTTGAGCCGCACATCGTAGTAAGGCGTAAAGGCGTCGACGCCCGTCACCATGTGCCCCTCACGCAGCAGGCGCGCTGTCAAGTGGGCGCCGATGAAGCCCGCCGCTCCTGTCACCAGTATCCGCATAGCTGCCTTGCGCGCCGGGGCGTCACAGGACCGCCACGCCGCGTCCGCTCAGATAAGCCTTCAGCTCACCGATGCCGATCACGCCGAAGTGGAAGATCGAGGCGGCCAGCAGAATCGTAGCGCCGGCTTGGGCCGCATCATAAAAATGCTCAAGCGTCCCCGCTCCGCCGGAGGCCACGACCTCCGCCGAGACAGCCTGCTTGATCGCGCGAATCACCGGCAGGTCATACCCGGTGCGCGCACCGTCGCCCGCCTTGCTGGTCGGCAGGATGACCGGTACGCCGAACCCGTCCACGCGCTTGGCCCATTCCACGGCGTCCGCACCGGTCGCGGTGCGGCCGCCGTCGATGTAGACCTCGTACCCTGACGGCAGCGCCGCGTTGCGGTCCACATCGATCGCCACGGTCACCTTGGCGGCGTCGAACGCGCGGATCAGTTCGGGCACCAACTCCGGCTTACGGAACGCCGCGCTGCTGATCGAGACCTTATCGGCACCGGCCGCGAGCACCGCCTCGGCGGTCTTCACGTCGGAGATGCCGCCGCCCACCGTAAAGGGCACGGTCGCGGCATCGGCCACGCGCCGCACAACGTCCAACAGCGTGGCGCGCCCCTCGACCGTCGCCGTGATATCCAGCATGGCGAGCTCATCAGCGCCCTTGGCGCAGTAGGCGAGGGCGCACGCGACAGGATCACCCGCGTCACGGATATCGACGAAATGCACGCCTTTGACGACACGCCCGTTCTGCATATCCAGACAGGGCATGATCCGAACAGGTTGACTCATCACAAACAGACTCCTTGCGTTGGGTTGGATTGCGGACCTCGCCCGCGTTAGACCTTGAAATACTCTTCCCAGCCTTTGCGCGGGGGCTCTCCGATGCGCAACAGCGCTTGGGCGGCGGCGTGATTGGTGATCCGGCGGGTCTTGGGGTCGAACTCCAGCTTGGCGTTGACGTTCTGAACGATGATGCCGAGGCACATGAACTGGCAGAGCGGGCCGGACACCGCGAAGCGCGAGCGGCAGGTCTCCTCGCCTTTGACGCCGAGCAGGAAGTTCTTGTAGTGGTTCGAGGGACTCTTCGGCACTTGCGGCAGCCGGGCCTTCACCGCGTCGGCTTTTTCGCCGCCGACCACCGAGAGGATGGAACCGTGCGAACCGCCCTTAAACACCACGCCGTCGCCGTAGATCTCCTTGCCGGGCGGCAGCGCTTTGCCCTGGTCGGAACCGCCGAGCGATGCCGGCGCGTTGCTGTCGGTCTTGACCCCGTGAAAACCTGCGGGCAGCTCGGGATGGTTGCCCACGCCGTCATGCCAGAACACGTCGCAGGCAGGCAGGCCAGAGCCGCGCGCCGGCACCTTGAAGAGCAGCGTGGAGGCCATCGGGAACACATGCGGATTCCATCCTTCCATCTTGAGCGGCTCAACCGACGTCGGCAGGCCCCACTTCAAGAATTCGTGGCCGGAATCGAGAATGTGCGCGCCCCAATCGCCCAAGGCACCGTTGCCGAATTCATAGAAACAGCGCCAGTCGCCGTTGAGGTACTGTTCGGTGAAATCATGTTCCGCGACATGCGCCAGCCAGGTATCCCAATCCACGTTGTTGGTGTTCGGCTGTTTCGCGATCGCCTTTTGGATGGCAGCGGGATCACCCTTCCATTTGTGCCAGCGGCGTCCACCGTTCATGTGCGCCACGAACTTGGTCACATTGTCCAGGATACCGGCTTCCTGCCACGTCTTGAACTGGAAGTAGTTGGCGTCGGAGTGCCCCTGGTTACCCATCTGCGTGGCGACTTTGTACTTCTGCTCGGCCGCCATCAGCAGGTCGATCTGATGGAACGAATGGGCCAGCGGCTTTTCCACGAACACGCCCTTGCCGCGGCGCATCGCCTCCATCGTGATCACGAAGTGCGAATGGTCCGGCGTGCCGACCAGCACCGCGTCGATCTCTTTGTCGTGCTTGTCGAGCATCTTGCGGAAGTCGGTGTAGCGCGGCGCATTCGGAAATTTCTGCAGGGTCTTCTGCGTGCGCTTACCGCCCATCTCTGTATCGCACAGCGCCACGATGTTGCAGAGGCCGGTACCGAACAGCGCATTGACATCGCTCCCGCCCTGGTTGCCGATCCCGCAGCAGGCGAGGTTGACTTTCTCGTTGGGGCTGGTTTGTCCCGCCACACGCAGGAACGGAAACGCCGCGCAGGTCGATGCGATGCCTGTGCGCGTGAGAAATGACCGACGTGAATATGAGATGCACTCCATGATGTCTCTCCTTGCTCGTTAGGTGTGAGGTTAAAAATTATCCGGGATAGGCGGCCGTGCCGGCGCATTACGCTGCCGGGCAGCCGCCTGACCGGCCATGACACCGGCCGTGACGGCCTTGATTTCAGAGGCCGGGATCAGCATGGCGGAAAGCAACTCGCCCTTGAACGGCCAGCCCGCGAAGACGATCCCCTCGCCTGTCGGAATCCCCTTCGCGAGATCCGCTATGCCAGGGCGCGCCGCCACGGCAAGCGCTATGATACGGCTCAGCGCGATTCGTCCCATGCTGTGCGGATCGGCTGACGGCGCCAGCAGCGCTTCGATCCGCGCGGCCTCCTCAGAGGCGCCAGACGAGCCTTTCGCGCGCGTGACTGCATCCTCGATCATGGCCTCGCCGCCCATGGCAAAAACCAGATCCTTGCCACCGGCCGCATAGGTGTAGCCGCTGCCGAAGAGCGGCTTCAGCATACGCAGAGTCTGCTGGTGCGCCGCCACGGCGGCGTCGGCTTTCTCGGCCGGCATGTCAGCCGGCAACGCGGCCCGCGTGGTTTTCTCCATCGCCCGCTCATCGATATCCAGCTTCCAGTCATACGCCTTCATGCCGGCGACCGTTCGCGTGACAGGCTCTGAAACCTTGACGCCGGTCTGC
>MWEJ01000072.1 GCA_002071025.1 Verrucomicrobia bacterium ADurb.Bin070
CATCTTCAACCCCAAAGAGTCGAAGAGCATCGCCGACGGCGCGGACATCCTCACGCCGAAAAAACTCTATGCCGTACTGGACTGTCTGGCCGAGGCGGAACGTCCGATTCACATCAGCGAGGTGACGGTCAGCGCGCCGGACGACACGCCGGCCGGTCATGCGGTGCAGGCCATGATCGTCCGCAACCTTTATCGCCTGTGGTTCAGCTATCCCGCGTCCATGGGCATCACTTGGTGGAACGTTGTGGATGGCGGGGCGGCGCCGGGTGAGCCCTCTTTCTCCGGCATTTACGACAAAGAGCTGAATCCGAAACCGGTGTATCAAACGCTCGACGCGCTGATCAACAATGAGTGGAAGACCCGCCTGACACGCGCCGCCGGTGCCGACGGCAGCGTGAAGGTCCGCGGCTTCAAGGGGCGTTACCGCGTGAGCTATACCGATGACGCGGGTAACGCGAGAACCGTGGAGCGGGTGCTGTAAGCGGCGGTGCCCACCGAGCGGCGCGGGCGCATCCCCGTTTCACTGACCGGGATGAGCGGAGATCGTGCGTTTCTAGTGAATAACGGGAGCAAGACTGGGGGCGCGGACGGCCCCGTCCGCGGGAAAGGGCTGTCTGGAGAGTGCGCCGGGCCTTTCCTTGAGATGCCGGCCGCTCGTTCGGAAACCTTGCGAGTTTCGGGGTTCCGGTTTCGGCAACTCCTCCCTCTTCCTTCCTCCTTTCCCCCTTCCATTCTACCCCGCGCAACCATCAACCGATTGCCGTTCCCGCTTGTGAGCCGTTTGGCGCTTCGCTATAGTGGCGACAAATGAAATGTACAACAGGGGCATTGGGCATCCTGCTGGTTTGCGGCGGGGCCGCCATGGCCGACGTCCGGCCGGAGGGGGTGATCGGGCATTGGTCATTCGACGGCTGCGACGGCAAGATTGTCAAAGACCGCTCCGGCAGCGGCAACGACGGCGTGATCGTGTCCGGCACGTTGCACAGCGAGAAGGGTGCCACCGCGCTGGCGCTGGACGGAGTGGATGACGGCCATGTGCGCGTGGAACTGAAGCAGCCGCTCCATCTGTCTGAGGCGATCACATCGGTGTTCTGGTTTAACGCCGCGCGGCTGCGCACGGAGACCGTGCTCTTCGGCATCCCCAATGCGAATCCGGATTGGACCACGCCGGTGTTCGGCCTGTCGGCCAAGGGCGGACATGTCGTGTACGGACAATTCGGGGCGAAGGGCGTGGCGAAAGTGCTGGTGGAGACCCGGATGCCGGTGCCGCTGAACCAGTGGGTATGCATGGCGGCCACATCGGATGGCGATACGGTGCGGCTATACGTGAACGGGGCGCCGGATGCGGAGCTGAAGCAGCGCGCGGTGCTGGCGTTCAACGGGCAGCCGCTGTTGATCGGGGCTGGGCTCGGGCGGAAACCCTCGTTTCGCGGGCGTATCGGCGAGCTGCGTCTGTATAACCGCGCGTTGTCGCCTGAAGAGATCCGCGCGCTGTTCGAGGAGCGCTGCATGGCCTATGGGTGGACCCCGCCGGTTGAGGCCGCGCCGCTTGACTGCACCGTCATCGTCGAGACGCACGGCAGCAATCCCGACACGCCGGGGCCGTGGCGCGCGCAGCCGACCCGCCTGCTTGAAACGCTGCATGGCTATTCGCCGTCCGGAGAACGCACGAAACTGAATCGTTACGGGGGCAGCCTGGAGCTGCCGCACGAGCGGGCGACCGGTTTTTTCCGGACGCAAAAGATCGATGGCCGCTGGTGGCTGATCGACCCGGAAGGCTGCCGCTTTTATCATGTGGCGATCAACACGGTCCGCGAGCCGCGGCAGGTGCAGAAGCACTTCGGCTCGTCCGAGCAGTGGGCCGAGAAGGTCACTGAGCAGTTCCGCGACAACGGATTCAACGGGCTCGGCAACGGCTCCAGTCTGCGGCTGCAACAGGTGGCGCGGCCGCTGGTCTGGGTACGGCGCCACAATTTCCTCTTTGCTTTCGCGCGCGCGAAAGGGCTCGTCGAGGCGGCCTCCGGAACGCAGGGGTTCCCGGACCGCTGCATGCCGGTGTTTCATCCGGAGTTCCCTGCCTTTTGCGAAGCGTACGGCCGGGACCTCGCGGACACGGCCGGCGATCCCGCCCTGCTGGGGATCATGACCGAGAATGAAATCCAGTGCCCGGTGGATCTGCTGGACCGCTATCTGGCGAGCGACGCATCGGACGCTGACCGCAAGCCCGGCCGCGACGCGGCGACTGCGTGGCTCATCGCCCGCAAGGGATCGGCCGACACAGCCGGTCTGACGCGGCGCGACCGGTACGCGTTCATCGCGTATGCCTTCGGACGCTACTACAGCATCGTGACGCCTATCGTGCGCAAGCACGACCCGAATCACCTTTATTTGGGGTCGCGGATCAATTATTCGCAGGGCCAGTTCGACAACCCGTGGTTCTGGAAAACGCTCGCGCCGTTCCATGACGTGGTCTCGGTCAATTACTACGGCCGCTGGGGCGTGCAGGCGGATGAGCTGTCGGATTGGGCCGCGTGGGCTGACCGTCCGATCCTCTTTACCGAATGGTACGCCAAGGCGCTTGACGCGGTGCCCAAGCTGGCCAACACGCACGGCGCCGGCTGGGTGGTGCGCACGCAGGAAGACCGCGCGCGCTATTACCAGCATTTCGCGCTCTCGGCGCTGGAGAGGCCGAATGTGGTCGGCTGGCACTTTTTTAAATATCTGGACGACCCGCCTGAATCCAAGGCGCTGGATAATTTCGGCGGCGCGAACAAGGGGATGTTCGACGTAGAAGGTCAGCCTCACCGGCCGCTGCTGGATCGCGCACGCGCCGTGAACCGCGAGGTGTATCCGCTGATCGAATTTTTTGACAAACGCCAAACGTCCCCGTGACATAATAGGGGGCGAACGCCCGCCCGTTTCTCGCCAACCCTCAACGCCGAAGGTTGATCCCGTTGCCGTCTTGACACGGCGTGGCAGATGCGGAATGATAGAACCCAGAAGCGTGTTGAAAGATGCGTCATGGATCACAAAAAAGGGGAATGTATGTTGAAGGTGTCGCGCCGTCGTTTCGCTGCCGGAGCCGGTTCGCTGTTGGCCATGCCCATGATTGTGCCGTCTGGCTGCGTGAGCGCCTGCAAAGTCCGCCGCCCGCTGCCGTCTGAGCGCATCCACGTGGGCATGCTGGGCTACGGGACCATGGCGCAGGACAACATCGGCAACTTTCTGCACAACGAGCGCGTGCAGGTTATTGCGGTCTGCGACCCGGTTTCGGAAGGCCCGCTGTACGGATACAAAGCCGAGCGCATGGGCGGGCGCGAGCCGGGGCGGCGCAAGGTGAATGCGTTTTACGAGACGCGCGACAAACGGCCCGGCTACAACGGATGCAAGGTCTTCAACGATTTTCGCGACATGCTCGACGATCCGGCGCTCGACGCGGTCTGCATCAGCACGCCGGACCATTGGCATGCGCTGCACACGGTTTGGGCGGCCAAAAAGGGGAAGCACATCTATGGCCAGAAGCCGCTTTATCTGACCCTGCTAGAGGGACGCGCCATGGTGCGGGCGGTCGAGCGCAGCGGCATCACGTTCCAGACCGGCGCCCAGTCGCGTTCGAACGATTACTTCCGCATGGCCTGCGAGCTGGTGCGCAACAACCGGATCGGCAAGCTGCAGCGGGTCGAAGTGGGCTTGAACAAAGGGCATGCCACGTTCGGCAAGACGCCGGAGCAGTTGAGCGAGACGCCGCTCGCCTCGCCGCCGCCCTATGTGGATTTCGACCTGTGGCTGGGTCCGGCTCCGGCGCGCCCGTTCACGCCGAAGATCCATCACCCGATGCAGTGGCGCTACAATCTGGATTACTCGTGCGGCATGCTGACGGATTTCGCCGCCCATCAGCTCGATATCATGCAGTGGGCACTGAATAAGGACGGCGTCGAGCCGGTCGCGATAGAAAACATCAAGGGGCAGCTGCCGCCGCCGACCGATCTTTACAACACGCTGGCCGAGCCGTTTTCGTTCGAGATCGTGTATGGCGACGGCCTGCGTGTCTTCGTGTCTTCCGAGTACGCCTACGGCTGCCGTTTCTACGGCGAGAACGGCAGGCAGATTTATGCGACCAACGGGAAGCTCGAGACCCAGCCGGCCGAACTGGTCCGCGAGAAGATCGGCGAGGACGGCGTCCGGCTGATCCGCAGCGGCCAGCAAGAGAAGAACTTCATCGATGCCATTTACAGTGGCGGCGCGCCGATTTCGCCGGTGACCGCCGGGTTCTCGTCGCTGACGCCGGCCGTGTTGGCGCACATCGGCATGCGGCTCGGCCGATCTTCGCTCAAATGGCGGGCTGCGGCATCGCGCTTTGATAACGATCCGGAGGCAGACAAGCTGCTCGCGCCGCACCTGCGCGGCGCGTGGCGGCTGGATCTGTTCTGACCGTTCTGAACGCGGCGTGCGTCCGGGGGAAACACGGTCTTCTGTTCCGCCCGGCCGTATAGTATACTCTACATCACAATGAGCACCTACCAAGCGTTTCAGGAAGCGTTGCGCGCAACGGGGCGTTACGAAACCGCGGCCGCCAGCCGGCCGGCGGCCGCCTTGCGTATCTCGCCGGTCAACTCATTCCGCTATGCCTCCACCATTGTCGGGATTGTCTCGCGCTGCGCCTTCAGTCATCTGGTTCGTGCCTTCGATTATGACGCATGGGCGCGGATCTGCATGGCCTCCGTGGCGTTCGCTGAAAAGCTGGGCGGCGTGGTGACCTTTGATGGCTTCGAACAGCGCGCCGCGCACGATGGGCCGGTCGTGTATGTGTCCAACCACATGAGCACGCTCGAAACCATGGTCTTCCCCACGACGCTCCTCTCCTTCGGCCCGCTCGCAATCGTGCTCAAGAAAAGCCTGACCGAGATTCCGCTGGTCGGGCCGGCAGCCCTGCACGTCGGCTGCATTCCGGTGACACGCAAAAACGCGCGCGAAGACCTCAAGACCGTGCTGGAGGTCGGCTCGCAGCGGCTGGCGGCCGGCCACTCGGTCCTGCTCTTTCCGCAAGGTACGCGCCAGGCGGTCTTCGACGGCAAGAAATTCAACACGCTGGGCTCGAAGCTCGCCGAACGCGCCGGCGTTCCGGTGGTGCCGCTGGCGGTCAAGACGGACTTCCTCAAAACCGGCAAATGGATCAAAGATTTCGGCGAGGTCGATCCCAACAAGCCGATCCGCTTCGCCTGCGGGCCGGTCCTGCCTGCCGCGCTCGGCGCGCGCGCCACGCACGACCAGAGTGTCGCGTTCATCGCGTCGAAGTTGGCCGAATGGGGCCTGCCCTGCAGGTAGGCGTCGGGTTGCTTGCGCCTGTGGCTTATTCGACGATGGCGACCGCGGCGCCGTCCGGCAGCAGCACGCACAATTCTTCGATGTCGGCATTCCTGAAACGCACGCGCCCGGTATCGGACGCGCGCCCGAGCGAGGATACGTCCCACGTGCCATGCAGGCCCAGCAGCCGAGCGGGCGGAGTCTCGCCGGTTGCCGAAAGCGTGATCCAGCGCGTGCCCAGAATGTTTTGCGGGTGGCCAAACGGCACCTCGCCGCCGTCGGGCAGGCGGTAGGCCGGTTCAGTCACCTTGTTGCGCACGGCAAACGTGCCGGCCGGTACGTCGGCGGCCGGCCCGAGTCCGACTGTATAGCGCTTGCAGAATTGGCCGTTGAGCACGAGCACGGCAGAGGCCGTCTGCTTGAAAACCGTTAGTTCAAACGCCGGCTTGTCGAGCACCCAGATCTCGCGGCCGATGCGCAGGCGGTCGGGACGGTCGATGCCGTTGGCCAGAAGCAGATAAGCCTGCGTGGTGCCATACCGCTTGGCCAGCTTGCTGATCAGGTCGCCGGAGGCGACCCGATGGCGGACCTTTTCGGGCATGGCCCGATCGCCGAAGAGCAACGCCGTGTTGATTTCGCCGATCTTGCGTTCGACGAAGGCTCGCACGTCATCGGCATCGCGCCGGATCAGGATCTGGTGGAGCACCTGCCGCGCGCGCACAAGCTCATCGGCCGTTTCGTGGCGGGCCACCTGTTCCAGCAGGCTTTTGACTTCGGCTGACTGCACGGCCGTCGCCGGCGCGGTCTTGCGCTCTGCATTCAGCCAGCGTTCGCCGGCGGTCGGCGTGCCGCCGTCAACGGTCTGTTGGCTGCGCGCCGCGCCGCCGCGCCAGCCGAAATTCAGAAAGTGGCGCCAGATCGAAGGCCGCTCGCGCCGGGTCTCGACCTCCGGCACGCTGTAACGGGTCTGCCCCGGCGCCGCTTCATCCGCCTGTCCGCTCGGACCGGAACGGCCGGCACAGCCGCGCAGCAGCAGCAGGGGTGCGCCGATGACCAGCACCAGGATGGCCGGCAGCCACCATTTCCTCAGCGGCGAACGCTGTTGTCCGTCGAACTCGATGCCGTATGTGCCGCGCTGCAAAGACATGTGAGCCGCTCTGCGGAGAAGGCGCCGGGGAGCCGTCCTCGACGCCTACCGCCGCTGTTGCAATTTCTCAAGCATCTCCCGCGTGGCCTGTTCGATGCCGACAAACAGAGCGCGGCAGACGATGCTATGTCCGATGTTCAGTGTGTCGAGATGCGGGATCGCCAAGATGGGGTCGATATTCTCGAGGCTCAACCCGTGGCCGGCGTTGACGGTCAAGCCCAGCGCGTGCGCCCGCTGCGCCGCGTCCGCGAGGCGTGCCCGTTCCTGCTCACGCGCCGCACCCGCGTGCTCGGCGTACGCGCCGGTGTGCAGCTCGATGGTCGGAGCGCCGATCGCGGCAGCGGCGTCGACCTGCCGCGCGTCGGGATCGATGAAGAGGCTCACCGTGATCCCTGCCGCGCGCAACGCCGCAACCACCGGGGCCAGCGCATCGCGTTGCCCGGCGACATCCAGGCCGCCTTCGGTGGTCAGCTCCTGCCGGCGTTCCGGCACCATGCACACCTCTTCGGGCCTGACATCCAGCGCGACCGCCACGATGTCGGGGTGGTTCGCCATCTCCAAGTTCATGCGTGTGGTGAGCGTCCTGCGCAGCGCATACACGTCCGCATCCTGAATGTGGCGGCGATCTTCGCGCAGATGAATGGTGATGCCCTGTGCGCCCGCCCGTTCGCAGAGCGCAGCCGCTTCGGCCAGGCTGGGATACACGGTGCGCCGCGCCTGCCGCAGCGTGGCTACGTGATCAATATTCACACCCAATTGGAGCATGGTTCTTCTCCTTCTTTATGCTAGAGAATAGCACAGATACCTCACGGATGCGGCAATAAAACTTCTTTCGGGGGGCCTTCGGCGTGACGTGTGGTTACGGAACCAGGGCCGACCGCATTGAAGCCTTCTACCTGCCGAGCTACAGCCCGGAACTCAACCCGGACGAACGTCTCAACGCCGACCTCAAACACGCATTGGGAGAGAACATCGAAATCGCTATCGGGATCGCTATCGCTATCGAAGGAACGCCGAATGGCACTCGGACACGAGAGATTGGATGTCTACCGGCTGGCGATCGGCTATGTCGCGTGGGTCTACGAGATCGCTGCGCGGCTGGAGGGCATCCATCGTGCGGCACGGGACCAATGGCTGCGCGCCAGCCAATCGATACCGTTGAACATCGCCGAGGGCAACGGGAAGACGGCCGATGCGGACCGCAGGCGCTACTTCGAGATCGCACGGGGGGCGGCGCTGGAATGCGCAGCGATCCAGGACGTATTGGTTGTCGGAAAGGCGCTGGACGAAGCCGAAAGCCAGGAACGAAAGGATGAACTGGACCGCATGGTGTCAACGTCAGCGACCTCTGAACCCGTGAGGCGAAGGCGAATGGGGGTTCGGAGTGCCGCCGTTTCACTTCTCCCCACTTGAATGTTGAGTGTTGAGACAGGCGTTCTTCCTCTTACGGCCCCTTGTCCTTGCTCCGCCGCGTGCGCCACTGGGCCGACGGGCGTGTCAGTAGGTTGCCGGGACGATCAGCAGTTTGAAGAACACTTTGTCGGAATAGACTTCAGGTATGAATTCGGCCTCGGCGGTGCCATCAGCACCGAAATAGACTTCGTCGGGCCACACCAGAGTACCTTCCCCTCCAGGCGCGTCCATCTGGAGAATTAAGATCTCGCTGGACCACCCCCAGCAGGCTTGCAGACGGTCCATCGCCTGCACGGCGGTGGCGTCGATGCCGTTGGCGACGCTGAAGGTCAAGATCAACGACCAGGCAGCAGGATTGAAGGACGTGGTGCGGAGACTCGGGCTGAACTCGAGGATAGCGTTGCCCGCGATGAGTTCCGGGAAGGTGAAGCCCATGATGTCGGCCTGCTGCATCAGGGAACCGAAGGAGGCTGCGGTGGTCTCCGGGTGCGCGTCGGTGTAGATGGCCACGCCGCCAGCCACCTCGGACAGGGTCAGACCGGCGGTGAAACCGTCACTCAGTGTCTCCTGGATGAACTCGCCATCAACGCGGATCCGGGCGGTCAGCACGGGGTAGTCCCATCTTGTGCCCCGTGTCCATCCGTACCACCGAAGACCCAAGTAACCATCCATGCCCTCCGACACTTCGTTGAGCGTCTCCGACAGGGTGAGCGGATCATCTTCCCCCGGCACGGCCAACTGGCCGGGCGGTTCGCTGAAGGAATAGCACTCTGCGGCGTTCGCTTCTTCGGCTTCGCCATAATCACCGACTGCGGAAAGATCGTGGTAATTTCTGCCGTTTTGCATCCAGAAGCCGCTGATCATGAAGGCATTTGGGTCTGCCAACCGTCCCGCCAAACCGCCGCTCACGAAGCCGTCAACCCGCGCATCGCTCCAGCAGTTCATAAGGGTCCCCTCGACCGCCCCGACGATGCCGCCGGCACATGCGCCGCGCACGCGCCCGCGGCAGAAACTGTTGGCGATGGTGTTCTTGCCCAGATGGCCACATAGAATACCGGCCTCTTCGGAGGCTACGACATCGGCGTCGGTCAGGCCCAGGTTGAGGATGGTGCCATCACGCGCCACCCCGAAGAGGCCCCCCGCACGGCGCTCATCGTCGTCAACATAGAGCCCCGAGATCGTTTTGCCGTTGCCGTCGAACAGCAGTCCGTTGAAGTACCGTTCGGGATTCACGCCGTCTGACAGATATCCGATCGGATCCCACTCGTGCGCGTCGAGGGCGATATCGGCGGTCAGCGTAATCCGCTTATCGGCAAAAGAGACGCCGCCATTGACCAATACCGCCAGGCCGGCCAGTTCGGCGGCGCTGCCGATGGTGAAATCGCTTGCGTCCTCGTCAAACCAGTTGGTGACAAAATTGCCGGGATCGCTCCAGCAATCGGTGATCAGCGCCGGGTAGGCGGTCGCCGAACCGCGTGTCCAGCCGCGCAGCGGTATATCCAGCGTATCGCGTCCATCGAACATGCCGGCCTTCAGCGCTTCGGCCAAATTAAAGGTGGCGGTTCCTGAGATGTACACCGACCCGCTCAACGTGCCGGGCGCGTCGCTAAAGGAGAAGCACTCCATGGTCATGCCAGCATTATTATTGATGCCGAACGCCGGCACATCGAAGGGAGCACTGACTGTGCGCTTCCAGTAACAGTGGGCGATCCAGCTCCCTGTCTCGGCCCGGCCCGCCACGCCGCCGATAGCGCCTGTCCCGGTGACGGCGCCGTAGTTGACGCAGTTCATGAAATTGCCGTCCTCTAACCAGCCGACCAGACCGCCGAGCTATTGCTGTCGGTCACGCCGAAGAGGCCCTGATGGGAAACGCCGGATCTATCAATCAGCAAGCCGTTGACGCTGTGGCCCGCGCCGTCGAACGTGCCGTTGAACGGCGCCGAATCCCCGCCGATCGGCGTCCAGTAGTGCATGCCGAGGTCGATATCGGCAGCGAGCGTGATGGTCTGCCCGGCGAACGTGGTCCCGTTGTTCACCAGCCAGGCGAACTGGGCCAGTTGCGCCGCCGTGCTGATCACGGTGGAGGACGCCGTGAAGCTCGTGTCGCGCCAGGCTTCCCCCGACCAGTCACTGGCGAGCACCCAAGTCCTGAAGTTGTAGTCATACGAAGCGTGATTGCGGCACCGCCCGCCGGCATAGCTGTTCCCGGACGCCCGGACAGTCAGCCCCGTGGAGGCGTTGCTGAAGACGAAGGTGTAGAGGCCGCCGGCTGTTTGCCTGACCGGGGTTGCCAGAACAAACGTGCGCAGGCGGTTGACGCCGTCGCCGGTCACGGTCTGCGAGGCGAGCAGGACGCCTGACGCCCCCTCTCCCTGGCGGATTTCAAGCGTGGCCGACCAGTTTGCTCCGTCGGTCGAATAGACGTGGGCCTGCATGGCGGCCAGATGGCCGTTCGTGCCTGCGGTGAAGGACTGCCAGGGCGAATACTGGTTGTGGTAATAGTAGCCCAGGTTGTCGTTCGCCTGGTCCAGAGCCATCCCCTCGGTCTGGCCGGATGCCGGGCTAGGAACCGAGGCCGCCATCACGCCGACCAGCATTGCCACGCACGCAGTGATCGCTTTCATGGAGAGTCCTTTCACTGAAATGATACGCACTGACATTCAATCAAACCTTCCCCGCGAAAGGTGAGAGGGGTTTCCCTCTCATTCGGCATCGCGGGCGTCGCGGATCGCCTGCCGACGCAGTTCCTTCGTGCCTTGAACGCCCAACTTGTCCATGATGCGGGCGCAGTACGACTCCAGCGTGCGCACGCTGATGTCTAGGCGCCGTGCGATCTCCTCGTTGGAAAACCCCTGCCCCAGCAATCGGTAGATCAGCCTCTGCTGGCCGCTCAGGCCGTCCAGCGGAGCAGCCTCGCGGAAGGCTGCGGCCGCGCGAGGGCTCAGATAACGTGCGCCGGCGCTGACTGCGTTGACGCCCTCGGCCAGCGCGTGCGCCGCCTCTCGCTTGGTGACATACCCGCCTGCACCCGCGTCGAATGCGTGCCGGATCATATGGGCGCTCTCATGCATGGAGTAGACCAGCACTGGCAGTCCACGCAGGCAGAGACGCTTGATCAGGTCGATACCGCTTTCTTCGCCCAGCGCGAGGTCCACGATCACCAGTGGCTTCATGGCCAACGCCGGATGCGACAGGGTTTCGGCGGCGGACTCGGCCTCGCCCGACACGGCGAAGCCGGCCGCCTGCAACAGATGCGCCAGGCCCGCCCGCACCGACGGGTGATCATCAACAAGGAAAAGCTGAGGGGGGGCGGGCACGCTCACGGTGTGGCCTCCGCTCGCGGCATGTGGCAGACGACCTCCATGCCGCCTGCTGCGCCTCCCGCCACGCGCAGGGTGCCGCCGAGCAGCCCCGCGCGATAGGCCATGATGCTCAGGCCCAACCCCGGCGCGGGTGCCGCGCCGGGTGCCGTCAGCCGGCCGTCATCCGTGACCTTCAGCACGAGATCGTCACCCGCGTGTTCCAACGCGATCACGAGCCGCGTGCCGTGCGCGTGCTTGACCGCGTTGACGACGGCTTCGCGTGCGATGCGGTAGAGGTGCAGGGCGTGTTCGGGGTTGCGGATGGCAGGGGCGCGATCCGCCTGCACGCGGCAGGAGAGTCCGTGGTTCCGGTGTACCTCGCGGCAGAGCCTCTCCAGGGCAGGCAGCAGCGCGTCCGGATGCATGTCCAGCGGGCACAGGCCCTGCGCCACGTCATAAGCCATGCCGATGGCGTCTTCGAGCGATACACGCAGCTTCGCTAGGGCGGTCGCCGTGGCCTCGCCTTCGGCCGTCAGCCGTTTTTCCGTGGCCGAACAATGCAGCAGCGCGGCGGTCAGATGTTGGCACAATCCGTCGTGCAGCTCCGCGCCCAGCCGCCGCCGTTCTTCGTCGCCGATGCGCACGATCTCCGTTTCGAGGCGTCGCCTGTCGGCACTCTCCACTTCCAGTCGCCGCAATGCCATGCGCTCGGCGATCATCGTGCGCCGCTGCAGGGCTTGGAAGCGGGAGAACAGGATCATCAGCGTCAGCAGGATGATCAGCCAGAAGACGCCCTGCATCACCCAGTAGGAGTAAGCAACGTGGATGCCGGTAGCCCCCCAGGCCGCGAACCACCCCGCGTGAAGGAGCAGCGGCACCGACGCAAGCAGGGCGGCGCTCAGCGCGGCGGCGGCCCACCCGGCGCGCGGACCCGCGAGCAGCAGGGCTAGGAGGGGCGGCAACAGCAGCGTGAGGCGCCCCGAGCCCGCCAGTTGTCCCACCACCAGCCGGAGTGCGCCCATCGCCGCGATCAGCGCCAGCAACAACCAGACGCGCACGGGCAGGGGCCAGCGCGGCCGCGACGTGGCGTATAGCAGAACCGCATAGAGCAGCAGGAAGCTGACGCGTATCGGCCACGGCAGCGGAACGCCCCATCCGCAACAAACGACAAGCAACGGGATCAACAGAATCGAGGAGCTGAACACGAGCAGGAGATGCAGGACCCGCGTCCGCCAGGCCGTCAGGAGCGCGTCCACTTCGCGAGCGATGGTCGTCTCGGAATTCACCATGTGAGAAAGAGAATACGCCTGAAGCGCCGGGGATGTCAACGCGACGAACCGACACAAGTGAAACGTGGGCGCATGGCAGTTCTGTTGAAGTCCGTGATTCGTAATCGTAATCTTGCTCGTAATCATAATCTTGATCGATGCCGGTTCTTTGACATAGCCCGCGGCTCGGCATTGGAATGCGCGGCGTGTCTGGATGTGCGTGTGGCCAGAAAGAGGCTTGCCCGTGCGGAGCAGGGGAAAGAGATACCGGTACGTATTGTCTCGATGC
>MWEJ01000073.1 GCA_002071025.1 Verrucomicrobia bacterium ADurb.Bin070
GGCGTCGGCCTTCAGCTTCTGCAGGATCATCGCCGAGATTTCCGGCGGCGAATAGGTCTTGTCGCCGATCTTCACGTGGGCGTCACCGTTGGCGGCGCGCACGACATCGTACGGCACCATCGAGATCTCATGCGTCATCTCGTCATACCGCCGCCCCATGAAACGCTTGATCGAGTAAACCGTGTTCTTGGGATTCGTCACCGACTGCCGCTTGGCCGCCTGCCCCACCAAACGCTCACCGCTTTTGGTGAAAGCCACAATCGACGGCGTCGTGCGCAAACCCTCCGCATTCGGTATCACCACAGGCTCGCCGCCCTCCATAACCGACATGCAGGAGTTGGTCGTCCCTAAATCAATGCCTAAAACCTTTGCCATGTTCTCAGCTCCATTCCGTCCGCCTGGGTTCTCGTTCTTACGCTTGTAACGGACGCGGCTCCATAAAGCACGCAGCATGCCATCCATTTTTGACGCGTTCCGACAATTTTCCTTAAAATTCTTCACGCCAATGTGTTATAACTTTTTTACCCATTGAGTACCCGCTTCATTGTGACACGTCGACACGCGTGATGTCACACCCGCGTTGTCACACTGAGTCAGAACGAGCCGTTATGTCTCACCGTGCGCACCCGCTGCTGGCTCCGCGCCGTTGTTAAACCACTGTTTAAAAAATTTGTTTAAACTTGGCAATAGCACACACCCTGGCGCGTTTACCTAGCCGACAGCAAGACGCAGCGACGGCAGAACGGACGGCTTGACGTTCCCGTGCGAAGTGTCTACACTCACAGATGTGGAAATGAATGATTCACCCATGTGGTAGGAAGGGGGCACCATGAACACTCTGACACGCACCATCCTGACCGTTGCCACCGTTTTTTCGGTATTGGGCGTCGCCGCCCGCGAACGCAGCAGCCTGTTTGGCAGCCGCAGTTCAGCAACCGGCCCGTCGCGTACCCGTGAAAACGGCTTCGCCTCGCGGGGCTCGTCACAATCTGTCGTCGCCCGCCCCTCGTTCGGGCAACCCGCTGCTCCGGCCAGCCGTTCCGCCGCCGCGCCGGCGCCGCGTGTTCAGTCTGTGCCGTCACGCGTCAGCGCACCAACCCCCACCGTAACCCGAACGCCTTCCGCGCCGGCCGTAACCCGCCAGTCCGCTCCGCAACCCGTGCGCTCCACGACCCCGCGCCCAGCGGTCACATGGGAGCGTCCGGCCGCAGCGCCTGCGGCACCGACACGTCAGGCGTCCCCTTCGCCCGCCGCCGTCGCGCGCACGCCCGACACCGCCCGCACCGCCCCGGCCATCACGCGCCCGGCCACGCCGTCGGTCGCCACGCCGCGCGCCCCGGTCGCCCCGCCGCCCGCAACGGTCACGCGCACGCCCGGCACCGTCCGCACCGCCCCGGCCATCACACGCCCGGCCACGCCGTCGGTCGCCACGCCGCGCGCCCCAATCGCCCAGCCGCCCGCCGCCGTCACGCGCACGCCCGACACCGTCCGCACCGCCCCGGCCATCACGCGCCCGGCCACGCCGTCGGTCGCCATGCCGCGCGCCCCGGTCATCCAGCCGCCCGCCGCCGTCACGCGCACCGACTCCGCCACGCCGGTGCGGACGCGTCCGGAAATCCGCACTGAACGCACGCCCGCCGCCGGCACAGGCCGCGAGACTTCGCCCGTCGTCCGGCACGAAACGCCGACCCGGACCGCCACGCTCGAGCGTCCCGCAGCCACACGCGCCGCCGCGCCGCATATCGACCGTGATGCGATCAGCCGCTTGCCTACCGCCGCCGAACGCACGGCGGCCACCCGCCTTGCGCGTCCCGACGAACGTTCCCAGATCCGGGCCGCCACCCGCGGCACCGCATCCCTGAACCGCGGGGGCACCTCCAGCGCCCTGCGGCCGAGCGGCACCACCGACAGCCGGCTGGCATACGTGCCCGCCTCGCGGTCCGATGCCGACCGACTCATGACGCGCGGCACCTCGCTGCTGGGAACGCGGCGCAGCGCGCCGACGCGCACGAAACCCGGAACCTTCGCCCCTGTCTCCACGATCAGCCGCTACCGCGACGGACGCTACTCGGTCTACACGCCGCCCGTCAGGCATACTGCCGCGCGGCACATAGGCCCATACCGTCCCAGCTATCACCGGCCCGACCGTTACGACCACCACCGCCACAATGACCGCCGCCACCACTCCAGCTTTTACCTGGGCCTGTCGATCGGCTCCGGCTGGTACACGCCCGGCTGGTACGGCCCCGCCTGGTACGGCCCGGTCTACTATCCCGCCAGCGGTTTCAGCTTCTCCTGGAGCAACCGCCGCTACGGCCTCTCGATCTGGAACAGCGGTCCGGTCTACGCCACGCCGTACTACGATAGCTGGAACTGCGGCGGCTGGGGCTTCAGCAGCCTCTACTACGGCGGCTGGCACTCCGGCTGGTATGGCGGCGTCTCCTACATCTACAACCCGTGGCCGGTCTACCGCGCCACCTACTTCTACGACCCCGTGCCGGTCGTGACCCGGACCGAAACCGTCTACGTCACGCAGCCCGCCACGCAGACCACGGTGGTCTATGAGGAGCCGCAGACCTACGCCTCTGCGCCGGCCGCGCCGCTGAGCGCGTACCCGACTGCCTCCACCACCGCGCCGCTGCTGCCGCAACCCGTCGCCGCCCCTGCCATCCAGCCGGAAGACACGATGTGGGATGCGGCGCCGGCCGTGGCCCGCATCGACACCGAAACCATCGGCTGCTTCTGTTCGTGCCACTGCAACGGCCAGCGCCCCTGCATCTGCGCCTACCCGTGCGGTGCTGAATATGCGATCGTCCGTGAGGAATTTGACCTGGGCCTGAGCTTCGCTTCCTATGCCGACACGCTGGATCCCGAAACGATCTGGGGTTCCTATGCAGGGTTTGACCGCTGGGCCACGCTGGACGATGGCACCCTGTACGCCGACTCTGCCGCAGCCGCCTATTAAAGCACGAACGACCCATCTTCATGAACATCCTGCGCCACCTTCTCCTGTTCCCGGCTCTCTTGGTTTTCGGTTGTGAAACAGTTGACCGTGCGCGCCGCGCACAGGCCGGCGAAGAACGCTTGCCCGGCGAAACCAGCGTCACCGCCGCGCAGGCCGGCCTAGCCGCAGAGCGTTCCTTCACCCTGCCCGAGCTTGAGCGTGTCGCTCTGGAGCACCACCCCGCCCTGCTCAGCGCGCGCGAAGCCGTCGAAGCCGCCCGCCTGCAGCTCCGCATGACGCATGCAGGCCGCCTGCCCCAGCTCAACGCCAGCGCCGCCTACACCCGCAACACACAAAACGCCTGGGGCCGTTCCAACGCTTCCGAGGCGCGCGGCTCCTGGAGCGCCGGCATCGGCCTCGACCTGCTGCTCTGTGATTTCGGCCGGCTCGACGCCGCCGAACGGCAGAACAGGGAAGCGCTCGTCGCCGCAGAGCAGAGCCTGCGCGACACCGAACTCGAAGCGGTTCATGCGGTACGCGCCGCCTTTTTCGAACGCCATCGCAGCGTCCATCTGATGCGTGTCGCCGTCGAAAGCGAGCGTCAATACGCCCAACACCTTGAAGAGGCCCGCATCATGACGGAGGTCGGGACCCGCCGCCAGTATGACGTGACCAAGGCGGAAGTCGACTGGGGCAACGCGCGGCTCGAGGTCGTCACGGCCAGCAACAACCTCGTCGTCGCCCACGCCCAGCTCAACCGGGCGCTGGGACTCGCCGAAAACCCGGATTACCGCATCGGGCCAGGCGAGCTGCCCGCCGCGCGGAGGCATCCGGACGCGCTGCTGGCCGACGCCCGCTTCAACGCGCCGTCGCTGGCCGTGTTGCGCGCCCGCGAGCGCGCGGCCTCGGCGTATGTGGATCAGACGATCGCCGAACTCTACCCTGAATTCTCGATCGGCGCGGATGTCGACCTCTCGGGACGCGGTTTCCCGTTGGCCTGGAACCTCTCCGGCGTTTTGCGCGCCGCGCAGAATCTCTTCGACGGACACCGCAAGACCGCGCGCATCGACGAGGCCGTGACGCAGCTCCGACGCGCGCGCGCGGCGGTCGCCGAGGCCGAGCAGGCCCTTTACCTCAATCTGGTCACCGCTGTGGCCGAGCGCGAAAGCGCGCGCAAACGCGCCGACATCGCACGCCTGATCCAGAAGCAGGCTGAAGACAACCTCGCCATCGTCAACGAACAGTACCGTGTCGGCATCTCTTCGTCGATCGAACGTACCGACGCGCAAGTCGCCCTCACCCAAGCACAGGCCAACGCCATCCGCGCCGCGTACGATGAGCAAGCCGCCATCGCGCGCATCGCCCGCTTGGCCGGCGAACCAGTCACGCGATGAACACTGTGCCCTACTCCGATCTCGTTTCATATTATGTCGAGCGTCCTGACCGGCGCGCCGTCGACCTGCGCGAGGCGGGGGTGCCGGAATGCGTGGTGCTCGGCCAAGCCCTGTACCGCCATGCCTATCCGCCCCTTCAGGAACACTGTCATTTCGGCGTGGTTGAGCTGGCCTATGTCGAGAGCGGGCTTCAGCCGTACAACCTGCGAGATCTGGATTTCACCCTTTTCGGCGGCGAAGGGACTATCATTCCCCCAGACACCCGCCACGGTTCTTCAGGTCAGCCCTCCTATCCGTGCAAAAAAGCCTGGATCCAGTTGCTGCTGCCGGAGGACCGGCGTTTTGTCTCTTGGCTGGGCCTGTCGAGCGACGAGGCGCAGCCGGTCCTTGAGATGCTGCGCTGCCCCGCGAATCGCTACTCGAAATGGCCGTCCGATTTCCCGCAGCGCATCAATCGGCTCTTTGCGGTCGCCGACCGCCCGCCGTCGCCCATCCGCACCGCGATGTTGCGGACCGGTCTGCAGCACATTCTGTTTGAACTGCTCGACCGCAACGTGCCTGAGACCGCGCCCGCCTACCAACTGCGCGTACGCAAAGTGATCATGTGGCTTGAGATACACGCCAACGACTCGCCGCCTGTTGAACGCCTCGCCCGCGAAGCCGGCCTGTCGCTCTCAAGCTTCAAACGGATCTTTCACTCTGTCACCGGCATGACGCCCCACGCCTATATTCTTCGCAAGAAAATCGACCGGGCCATGAACCTGCTGCTGGAAGGCGGCAAAAGTGTCACCGACGTCGCACAGGAATGCGGCTTCGGCTCCTCACAATATTTCGCAACCGCCTTCAAACGCATGACCGGCGTATCCCCCAACGACGTCCTCCGCAAACGCGGCATCACCGTCCCCGCTGACACAGACGGCCAGTGACACCCCGCAGGCGGCGCATCTGGTTTCTGGTTCCTGGTTCCGGGTTTCTGGTTCCTGGTCGCGGTGCGAACTCAAAAAGACGCGTCTCGCCGGGGGCCATGTCGAGCGTGAAGACCGGGCCATCCGCGATTTTCTTCCCCGTGAAGAAGTCCGTTACCGGACCTGCGACTCCCGTATCGAACGTCACCCTGCCGCCCTGTTCATCCGCCATCGCCGAAAGCCATCCTTCCGCCGCCCAGACCGCCGCGCGGCCGTCCTTCACGTAGCGGTGGACGCCCGCGAGATCCTCGAGCGCGCGAACCAGTTCCGGCGGACAGGCCGGGGTACCGAGGAAGACCTCGTTCCCGCCGAACGTATTCTTCCGCACGGCGATCGCGGGCGTGCCGTCCTCGAACCGCGCCCACGTCTCCGCGTCGGAGGCCTCCACGCCGAAAAGGTCGACAAACGGCCGCGTCTCATTCGTCGCGAGAGATTCGGGAAGTCCGCGCCGCCGCCCTTCCTCGGTCGTCGCTGCGTTGCCTGTCGTGGGCGCAAGCGCCTTGCCTTTGAAACCCGTGAGTTTTTCGATGCCGTCCAAGTCCTTGCCGCCGGGCGAGAGATAATAACCCGGCGCCCAGCACCAGACGCGCGTGACGCCCGGCTTAGCGGCGCGCTGCGCCTGAATCGCCGCGATCTTCTCTGGCGTCATGTACCACGCGCTCTGAAAAATCTGGAGCTTCGCATCCAGAGGCTTTTCCAGAACATCGGCAAGAAGGTACTGCCCGTACGGCGCGCCGGCACGCCCGTACGCTGCGCGCGGCGCCCCCACGAACAGCGAAGAGAGGCGTCCGAGCGACAGGTACATCATGGACTCCTCGTCCACAATCGCCGCCACCTCCGGCGTGAAGGGCCGTTCTCGTCCAAGCATCGCGCGGTCGAAAGGCTCAAGCCGCGTCATCAGCTCCCAGAGCCGTGAGTCCATGTACCAGCCGCAGGCAGGCAAGTCCATCCACCAGCAGCCGAAGCCGCGGATGATCGCCTGCGCGGTGTTGCGCAGAAGCACCTGCCGCGTCTGAGCGAGGTCCATGCTCACGCCCTCCTGCTTGCGCGCGGCCTTGTCCGGATCGAGAAACGTGCGCGAGTCGTCCTCGAAGAGCCACAGCACGCCGTGCCGCATCACCGTCTCGGCGGCGTTCATCGCGGGCGCCGTCTGCCCCCAGGCTCGATCCTGATAGGAGATGGGCGAGCAGAGAATGTCGAGGTCATTCGCGGCCTTGTCGAGAAGGTGCTTCACGCCGTAATGGCCCGCCGTACCCGCGCCGCGCGCATGTCCCGCGAACTCCCATTGGTAGCCGTAGAAGATGACGACGAGCTTCTTTCCGCCGGACGCCCTCCGGCAGGTGGCTGCGACCTCCGCGATGAAGTCCGCCATCTCCTCCTGCAGGTAGAGGCGGAAGTCGACGAGCACGCGATCCTTCACCGGATCGGCGAGCGTCGGGGAACTGAAGATGTCCAGCTTGCGCTCGGCGAGCGTCGGCACGTTGGCCTCGGGACGACCATGCCGGCGGCGCCATGCCTTGAATGCCGCCTTCGTGGAGGGATCGTAACCGAAATACGGCTTTGTCCACGTGTCCCAGTAAAAGAACTCGCTCGAATTCTGCGCCGCCGGATGGATGCCGGCGAAACGGTCCGGATATTTTTCGCAGAGATGGCGCGTCATCGCGTCGAGGAACCGGCACGCCTTCTCGCGATAGTGGCGGGAGGCTATGGACGGCGCTGGGCCTTTTGTCCCGTCGGCGTAGGTGATCACGTCATCCGGATATTTCTTCGCCCACCATCCTGATGTCTCCAGCTTGATGCGGGGAATGAGCAGCGCCTTCGGGTTGGCGGCCAGAACCTCATCGCACATCTCGTCCAACTCGGCCCAGTCGTAGGCGTCATCATCCTTCCAGATCGTCTTCGGTACCATGAACGAGACGAAGTCGACGCCCGCGTCCGCCGCCATCTGTCACCCCCGCGCGGCCGCGCATGTCGTTGTCGTAGACGGTCCACGCCTTCGCGAACGCTTCTTGCGAGGCGAACGACGCCGGATCAAGGTAGTCCGCGCCGGTCACCGTGTCGGCCACGCGCACGTTACGGAGCAGCACTTCGATGTCCCTGCCGGACGGTATCCGGAAATGGATTGTCCCCGGATCGGCGGACTTTGGCGTGAAGGCGAGCTCGAACTTCTGCCACGCCGTCCCCGCGACAACCGGCCGGTGTCCGCGCCAGCCCCAGCATTTAACACAAAGGCGCTAATCGTCCCTGCCCAAGCGCCACACGCGGGTCTCGCCCGCGCGCATGTACTCGGTGAAAGATGTCACACCCTTCTTGGCGCCGTCCGCACCAAACACTTCGACGGCGTTCATAAGCTCAGGCAGGCGCACGGTCTTGAGTCCGTCCGTCGCCGCGTGTACCATCACGAAGCCCCGCCCGGTGCCAAGCGTGTCATCCGAGTCGAGCCAGACGTGCACGCCGCACCGGCGGCAGAATGCGCGGAACGCGCGCTCGTCGGGCGGCGCAAGCATGTACACGCTCCGTCCGGCTTCGAGATTCTTTTCCGCGCAGACGTTCACGCCGCGATAGGTTCCGAACGCCTGCGCGTCCGGGTCATCCGGCACGAACACGCGCGGCAGCAGCAGATCCGGCAACGCGCCGCCGTCCGCGAGGTTCACGGGCGCCGGGCCCCTTTCCTTGAAGACGTGCTCTGAAAACGCGATGCCCGTCAAGTCGGCCATCTCCGCGACCCCCTCGTTCTCCCCGTTGTAGTAGCCCGCCGCGCCCAAGAAGAGCGCGGTCGCGCCCTTGCGCCGACAGACGCTCTTGATCGCCGCGCGTTGCCCGGCCGTCACCGCGTGCGCGTTGAGGAAGACATAGAGCCTGTACGACGGCAATGCAGGATTCTCGATGTCCGCCATGTGGTACTGGTCCCAGGCCACACCCGTGCGCGGCAGCACCCACCGCTCAAAGCGTTGCCGCACGAGCACATTCAACGCATCGTTCGGAATGTGAAACGCAGGATCGGCGAACACCGCCACATCGGCGAACGAGGCACCGCCTTCATTCAGCGTCTCAACGCACACCTCGCGACCCCGCGCGATCGTCTCCATCATCGCGGAGGAATGGAAGAGCCCATTCCCCTCCAGGCAGAACCACCACGTCTCATGCCCGTGCGACCAGCTCCACCCGAACGCGCGCTTGATCGCGTTCACGCTTTCGAACTCGTCCCGGTGCCGCCAGTCGGACGGCTTGTGGTAGAGATGCGTGCGGAGGTCGCTCTCGTCCCAATAGACCTTACCGTTCAGGCGGAACGACGCCTGGCAGTTCACCGTGAACCGTCCCGGCTCCCCTGCGAACCGCCCGTGATACGTGGTGGGCGAACAGAAGTAATCGACATCCGGCGAGGTCAGCAGCTCGTGGAAACCGGCGTGTTCTGGAATGCCGTAGCCGAAGAAGACGCCCGTGAGCTTGCTGTCCCCGGCTCGTTCCTTGACGATCCGCGCGGCCTTTTTGACGATGCCGGCGACGACATGTCCGCGCGTCGCGCACCACTCCGCCCGCGGCTTCATCGCCACCGAGGACGGCGCGATGTCGCCGGGGCGGTCGTTCTGCCACGCGGGCATCGGCTCCGGCCGGGTGATCCACTCGCTGCCCACGAGCGCACCGATCTGGTATCCCATGATCCGTCCCGCGTAAGGCGATGCCTCGAAGTGGTCGATCACGTCCGCCAACATCTGCGGCCACAGCGCCGCCCACGCCGCGGAATCCGGCTTCACGTGCTGCGGCCGCATCTCCTCCGGATGCGCCTTGGCCCACCAGTCCGGCGGATCGAGCTTGACGCGCGGGAAATAAAACCCTTCCGGCGCGGCAGCGAGTGCCGCCTCAATCTTCGCGTCCAGCTTGGCAAAATCATACTTCCCCTCGCCGAGCCACCAGTCGTTCAATTTTCCGTACGACCAGAAGATATCGCTGTAGAACCGCACCCCCGCCGCGGCGAAGTCGCGTACGCTCTGCGCCGTCTCATCCGGTTTCACGTATGGCGACGGCATCATCGCCATCCCCGACACCGGAACGTTGTTCACCGTCACGCGCGGCTGTCCCGCGACGGTCTCGCGTTTGAAGACGCGGTTCGGGCGCCCCGGAAGCGGCGGCGGGAGTGCCGTCTCGTAACGCATCGTGAGCGGCAGCTTCACCGCGAAATCCTGCGGCTTTCTGTCGATCGCTCGGCGCGCCTTCGGATCAAGCAGCGGGCGCTCGCGCTCGACGAGCGCCGCGACCGCCTCCGGCGTCAGTGCCTGCGGCTCGAGCAGCACGCGTTCGATCAACCCTGGGAAACGATGGAACGGCATGCCGAGCCACGTCTGTCCCACACCGACCTGCACCGGCAAACCGCACGCCGGCGGGCGCGACGGCCCCATCGGCGCGGCGAACCACTTCCGGCCGTCCAGATAGAGTGCGAGCAGGCCGTCCGCCCCGGACACTGCCGCCACATGGCACCACTTTCCGCGCGGCACCGCCGGCAAATCCTTCGCGAGAACGCGCCTGGCATCGTTCCCCATCCAATCGGTGCCCGCCCGGCGCAGTCCCAGCGTGTTGCCCAACGGCGACGTATACAACATCTCCGGTCGCCCGTCGGTCAGCTTCAGATGAAACTGCACACGCCGGAACCCGGTTGATTCCCCCCGATAGAGCAACGTGTAGTCGTCCGGATAGCCGGGCGGATCATCGATCTTCAGCCAGCAGCCGACGGTGAAGACACCGTTCGAGCCGAAGCCGTCCGGCGCTTCGGCCGCGCCGCATCCCAGTGTTGCCGCAACGACGGCGCAAATCAACACTCCAAGAGAAGTTCGCATGGTTGTCATCGTGCTGTCAGTAAAGGCGGATCAGTGTGCCCGCAGAAGTGATGTCGAGCCAAAGTCCGTCCTCTGCGACGTGGAGCTTCACCTGCGAACCGCCTGTCCCCCCCGTCACGGAAAGCGTAAAGACTGTTTCCGCATTCACGAGAGAACCGTAAACGAGCTTGTATGAGCCCGCCTTCGGGATGGACGCGAAATCGACCGTCACCGCCACCGCGTCTTGCAACGCGAGCGAAAGGTCCACGGCACCGATCGGGTTCATCACCGGCGCCCCGAGCGCAGGGTCGAAACTGAACGCGAGGCTGCCGCCCGTCAAAAGCACCTTGCCCGTGAAGGTCTCGGCGAGCTGCGGCAGATCATCCCACTCGGCTGCAGCCACGTCGCCCGCGCCGGACACCGTCGCCCCCGTGAAGTGACCGTATCCGTCCGGCGCGATACCCAGCCACTTGAAGAGCAGGTAATCCTCGGCCGTCTTCACCTGTTCAGTGGTGAGTTCGGTCGAATACATCAGGATTTCGCCCAGCATTTCCGCGTATCCCGAAACCTTCTCCGAATTGATGTAATTACCGAGATTGCCGAGCTTCACCGCATTGGTCGCCACGAGCGACAACACCTCGGGCGCGCCGGTGTAGCCGGTTGTCGTTCCGTCAACCGCCTTGCTGTTGAGCCGTGTCGCGCCCTTGGTCACGGCGCTGCCCGCGCCGCTCCAAATCGGCGAAGTGTGGGACACCTTGCCACGAGTGCCGAAATCACCGCCCGATGTTACGCTGTTGCGGAGCGGGTCGCCGCCGCCACGGAAGGAGTCCGTCGCGAACACGACCGTCCGGACGTCGAGTTGCTTGTCGGAACTGCCGGACAGGTACGTGGCATCAGCGAGGCCGTTCTCCGTCCACGCCTTGAAGCGTAGCGTGTTGCCGTCACTTTCGGAAGGCACATGCCCTTGCGGATGGTCGAAATCGATCCACGTGCGCGTCCTACCGAACCCGCGCGCCTGCGTTTGCGCGAACGGGCGCCTCGAACCCACGCCGTAGAAGAAGAGGTCGCCGACAGACATGGTGCTTTCCGTTTTGCCCTGCGGCCAGAATCCGTAGACGGTCGAAGCGCCGTCTTCGGTGCTCGTGTGGAGCGCATCCGCGGCGTCGGGGTCGAACCAGCCGACACGACCCTCGGCGGGAATCTCCGGCGCGTACTTCGGGGTCACCGCGAGGGTGCCGCCCGCGTTCACCGTGATGGTCCCAGAATAGGTGCCGGAAAGCTGGATGTGGCCCTCGATCTCCACGTTGCCCGTGCCGCCGTAGAGGAACGCCTTGGCCGGTTGCGCGGTGCGCGCCGCAACACCCTGGTACTGCCCTGTGAGCCCCCACTTCTTCGCGAGGTACGTCTCCACGCTCACACGCTCTGCGTCGGCAAGAACCTCGTTGAAGACAAGGATCTCGCCGTAGTTCTGTCCGCCGCACGTATTGTAGTCGGCGGCCCAGCCAAAGGCGTTGACGTTGTGTCCCGTGATGTCGAGCGAGATGATCTGCCAGCCGCCGGAAAGTCCCGTCGACGTGGGGTTCACCTTCACGCCGTCCACCCAGGCGTCGATCGCGATCGGCGCGATGGGATCGTCCTTCGTGAACGCGGAACGCGCCAGCGCGCCGTCGGACAGGCCCACGAGCGCCTTGCCGCCGCCGTTCTGCGACCCGAACACCATCGTCACGAACTTCGTGCCGGCGAGCGCCGGATTGGAGGGCTGCGTCAGACTGGTTACGTCGAGCGAGCCCGCGCTGGTCTGGATACGGCGGGAAGAACCCACGGGCCCGCAGGAGAAGGTGGCGAGGCCGTTCAGACTGTTCTGTACGCGGTACGGGAAGACTTGCGGCAGATCCTCGAAATCGGTACCGCTTCCAAAAAGGCTCTGGTAATGGCGTATGTGGCGAAGGAAATACGTCGTCTGGAGCGAACGCGTATCCGCGAACGCCTCCACGAGGTCGTTGCCGTTGTATGTCGTGGTCAGGGTCACCCCGCCGGCAGCTTTCGCGCGGATGTAATCCGGAATCGCCGTGCCGAGTTTGCGGAATGTCGAGTCGTCCGAGGGGTCGATCCAGAACAGCGCCCGGTTGCAGACGTTTTCAGCGAGTTTCAGCAGGCCCGCCCCGCCCACGAACTGCGGCGTGCTGACGGTGTCCACGCGGGCAGAAACGGTCGCGCCTTCCCCGGCGGCGACCTTGACCGTACCGAACTTGGCGGGTTCGGTGAAGGTCATGCCGTTCGTCAAGGTCACATGCTCCGTCACATCCGCGATGTCGATTCCTTGGAAATCATAGCTGCCGTCCGCGTCCGGGAACACGTACCACGTACCTCCCGAGGCGGGGACTTCGACCGGCGTCTGGCCCGCAGGCAGTTGGAACGTCACGCCGGGGCCTTTGAAGAGCTTCGTTCCGGCGCTCACGGCGGTTACGACGCCCGTCGCCGTCGAGCCCGAGGTCCGGCCGAACCTGAGTGTGCCGCCGAGTTCCGCGAAGGTGTGGGTGAGGTCGCCCGGCAGGTTGACCGCGCTGGTCATGCCG
>MWEJ01000074.1 GCA_002071025.1 Verrucomicrobia bacterium ADurb.Bin070
ACCCGTCGCGATCTTTGCCGCGAACGATGTGCGAGGCCGTCAGGTGCTTGACTCATGCGCAAAGGCCCGCATCGCCGTGCCGCAGGAGGTCGCCGTGCTCAGCGTGGACAACGATGAGCTGCTCTGCGAAACCACCATTCCGCAGATGTCGAGCATTCAGATGACCACTGAACAAGCGGGATTCGAGGCCGCCCGCGTGCTCGACGGCATGATGCGGGGTCGACAGCGCGGCTCGTTCAGGCAGAGCGTGATCACGTACGGCTTCTCACATATTGTCACCCGCCCTTCAACGGCAACCGTCCTGCTCGCCGACGCACTGGTCGTCCGCACTTTGGAGTTTATCCGGATCAACGCGGACATTGCGGTGAAAGTGGAGGACGTGGTGAAGCACCTGCACGTTTCCCGGCGTTCGCTGGAGACGCGCTTCAAGGCGGTGACGGGGCGTACGGTCTATTCAGAAATCATGCGTGTTCGCCTCGAGCGGGTTCGGACGCTTCTTTGCGAAACGCCGGCGTCCATCGAGAGGATCGCGGAGATCTGCGGGTTCAACGATGCCAGTCACCTCGGCAAGATGTTCCGGCAACATTTCGGCACGACGCTTTCCGCTTACCGGCGCCAAAACCGAAAACGCTCCGACTCGTCCGCCACCTGCACCTCACCCGCCCGTGCCGGGTGAAAATATCGGTGTACGCCCGTTTTCACGCCCGTTATACTGAACCCCTCATGATTCACACGTGCGATCGGGGGATGACATGCGAATGGGGATGCGAGCTGTTTTTGCGTCGCTGGCGGTTTTGACGGGATGCGCGCTGGTCGTGCCGCGCAGCGGTATCACCCGCTGGGATGCGCCGGCGGGCGAAGCGATCGCGGAAGCGTATCGGGTCCAGGTGAACGGCCAACCCGTGCCTGTCCTCGCCTGCCGCGTGTCAGCCGTGCCGTTCAATCAAGTCTGGCCGGGCTACCAGCGGCCGCTTGACCAGACCGAGCTGGCGGGCTTCGCGAGTTGGGAGATGCGCGGCCCGGTACAGATTGAAGTCCGCTCGTTGCGCACGGTCCGCTCGGCCGTCATCAAGCCCGTATCGCTCGGTATCCGACCCGACATCGACGGCGACCTCATCCGTTTTACGCTTTCCGAGCCACGACCGGTCATCATCGAGGTCAACGGCTGGCACCACGCCTTGCACCTCTTCGCGAACCCGCCTGCCGATGCGGCACCGGCCGCCGATAAGCCGGGCCTGCGCGTTTTCGGACCCGGCGTGCACCGTCCCGGTAAGATCGAGCTGAAAAGCAACGAGTCGGTCTACATCGACGGCGGTGCCGTGGTCTACGGCAGCATCCACGCGAGCAACGCCACCAACATTACCATCAGGGGCCGGGGCGTGCTCGACGTCAGCCAGGCTGAACGCGGCATGGGCGGCGGCGCGATTCGTCTCAGTGGCTGCTCGGATGTTTCCGTCGAAGGCTTGGTGTTGCGCGACCCTGACGTCTGGTGCTTCAGCCTGTTCGGCTGTTCGCGCGTGGACATTGCGAACGTCAAGCTCGTCGGGCTTTGGCGCTACAACGCCGACGGCATCGATGTCTGCAACAGCCAAGATGTGACCGTGCGCGACTGTTTCGTGCGCGCCTACGACGACGCGCTGGTCGTGAAGGGGCTGAAATCCGTCTACGACAAGCGGCCTGTGCGCAACGTGCGCTTCAGCCGGTGCACGCTCTGGTGCGACTGGGGGCGTGCGATTGAAATCGGGGCCGAGACCTGTGCGCCGGAGATCGCGGAGGTGTCTTTCGAGGATTGCGACATCGTGCGTACCACGCACATCGCGATGGATATCCAGCACGGCGACCGCGCGGCGGTCCGCGACATCCGCTTCCAGAACATCCGCGTGGAGATCGACCCGACGAATCCTTGGCCGCGCATGCAGAAAGCGCCAGGCGAGACGTATCCCGGCCACGACGGCGAAGCGCACCTGCCCGCGCTGATGACGCTGGTCATTTTCAAAACCTTCTATTCCAAAGACGAGGCGCGGGGCACGATCCGCAACGTGCTCTTCAAAGACATCGACGTGTTCAGCGCGCAGATGCCCCCGTCCTCGTTCCGCGGCTTCGACGCCGAGCACGGGATCGACGGCGTGACCATCGAGAACCTGCGGCTGAACGGCCAGCCTGTCCGCGATGCGGCGGCCGCGCGGCTGAGCATCGGTGCGCATGTCCGAAACGTGCGTTTCTAACGTCGCGCCCTCGCCCCGGCCACCAACTGATTACGTCTCGCTGTTTTTCCGGCCTTGTCCTCATCCAAACACGCAGGTATTATAACCTTTACAAAATACCTTGAGTGACCGCATTCACCAGGAGCACCGTTCCCGTTGCATCCCCAACGGGCAGAAGGCTGGATCGTTTCGGGAACACCCATGACCACCGTATCCTCAAACATTCGAGACAATTGCAAACGCGAGAAAGCAGCGAGGTTTCTTTCCGAAAATCTTTGTCCGGATGCCATCCTTTCCGTCGCCTCCGCCTATTTCACGGTTCAAGCGTACGACCAGCTTAGAGAGAAATTGGACGCCATAGCCAGCATGCGCTTCCTCTTTGGCGATCCTGATTACGTCAACAAGATCGACCCCGAGAAGACCGCCAGCAAACGTTTTGCCATCGTCAACAACGGCCAGGACATGTCCCGTTACGACGCGCTCCTCGCCAAAGCACTGACCGACGTAGCCCAGAAATACCGCCGCCGCATCGCCCGCGGTCTCACGACCTCCCGCGACTTTGTCATCCCGACCCAGTCAGCCGCGCCCGCCGAGTTCGAGTTGCTCACCTGGCTGGTGATCATGGCTGGCTGATTAACGATTTTGGAGGCGACATGAGTAAGGAAACTGACAGTTGCTGCGCCACCCCGGTCATTCAAACAATTCGTGGGCAGAAGGTGATGCTGGACACCGATCTGGCATACATCTATGGAGTCGAAGTCAAACGGTTGAACGAACAGATCAAACGCAATATGACGCGTTTCCCCCCTGATTTCTTGTTCCGTCTCACGCGCGAAGAGTTTGCGGCTGTGCGGTTGCAGCAAACAGAAGAGCCGTGCGACAAAAAGAACCGGCTACAAATCGCGACCGGTTCGGGGCGTCTAAGGTCGCAGAATGCGACCTTGAAGCGAGGGCAGCACAGAAAGCATCTTCCCTACGCCTTCACCGAACACGGCGCGATCATGGCGGCGACGGTCTTGAACAGCCCCAAAGCAGTCGAAATGACAAGAAGACAGTACGTAGGGGATAAATAGGGGCTGATTTTGGACATAAACCGCAAACCGAAGAAAGGGAGCCAAAGATCGTGCATAACACAATTCCGTTGACCGAGGTCTTGCGGACCCAGTGCCTTCCCGAGCTGAAGGCGCGGTGCGCGTACTTCGACATCGTTACCTTGCGCGCGTGGCTGAAAAGCAAGCGGATCCCGTACAAGTCCGTCACTTTGAACCGCTACATGACCGGAATTGTGAAAGACGGTCTGGTTTGGGGTGCCGGACGCGGTTGGTACAGCTTCGTCTCCTGCCGACCAGCCGGTTTCTTGCGGATTTCTTTGGCCGCCGTGGCTCTGGGTGTGCATGCCGAGACGCAAACGTGGACCGGCGAGGGGGTCCCGGCGCCCGAGCCCGTCGCGGCAACGATCACGTTGGGCACCTACATCTTTCCCGGCTGGTACCGCGCTGCGGGCCGCGGCGACTACCCTTACCGCACGCACGACGAAGACAGCGAGTGGAAGTGGGCCGTCGCCAAGCAACCCGCCCCGCGCCCGCTGCTCGGGTTTTACGACGATTCGCTGCCGGAGGTCAACGACTGGCACATCAAGTGGGCGCTCGAGCACGGCATCTCTTTTTTCGCCTTCGACTGGTACTGGAACGCCGGTGAAAAGCGGCTTGCACGCACGCTGGAACAGGGCTTTCTCAAGGCGAAATACGCGCCCCAGATGAAGTTCTGTATCCACTGGTGCAACCACGCGCTCGACTGGAAGCGCGATGGCAAGCCCGCTCCGCTGGACTTTTCCAAGCCCGCCCTCCTTCAAATGACCGCGTACCTCGCGGATCATTACTTCAAGCTGCCCAACTACCTGACCGTTGACGGACGCCCCGTGTTCATCGCCTTTGTACCCGGCGCGCTCGTCCAGGCCAACGGCGGCCCCGACGGCTTCCGCGCGACGCTTGAAGAGATGAACAAGGTCCTGCGCGCCAAAGGGCTCCAGAACCTCTACTTTGTTGCGCTTGGCGACGGCAGATATGCCGCCGAATCCGGCTTCAGCGCCTTTTCCGCATACTCGTATTACGGCACCGACCTCGATTCCGAATACGAGTGGAAACGCGGCTATTCGCTGCCCTACGCCGACATGGTGAAGCACTTTGAAACCATGTGGCAGACGTACTCCGCCAGGAAAGAGCCGCACTACATCGTGCCGGTCGGCTCGAACTGGGACGACCGTCCGCGCGCCCGGCAGAACGCGCTGGTCATCACCGGCAAGACGCCCGACCTCTTTGAACAGCACTGCCGCGCCAGCCTGGCCTACATCGATCCGCGCAATAAACTCGCGATCATCGAGGCTTGGAACGAGTGGGGCGAAGGCAGCTTCATCGAGCCCGACACAGAGTTCGGCTTCGCCTTTCTGGACCGCGTGCGCCGCGTTTATACCGAGGCACCCGACACGCACACCGACGTTATTCCGAGCGCGGCCAAGATCGTTTCCTTCAGCATGCTCAACCCAGAAGAACGGGCTGCCGCCAAAGCCCTCGAAGGCCAGCCCTATCCCGTTCCGCCGCTTGCCGTGCGCACGACGCGGGTCGTTGCGGACGACGACACGCTGCCCGCCCGTCCGCCGCTCAAGGCGTGGGAGTTCGACGCGGGCGTAGAGGGCTGGGCGTGCTACCAGACAGAGCCGCTCCGCGTTGAGAACGGCGCGCTCATCGCACGCGCCGCAGGCGACGACCCGCAGATCTTGGCAATGGGTCTCAACATCGACATCGGCACCATCGGCGCCATTGTCCTGCGGCTGAAGGCGCCGGAAGGGATGCGGTTCGGACAAGGCTTCTGGGCCACCGACAAAGAACCCGCGCTCAGCGCGTCCAAGTCGTTCGGCATCGGCCTCAAGCCCGATGGCGAGTGGCACACGTACCGCATCACCAAAAAGCCTGAAGCCGCATGGTGCGGCATGCTGCGCACGCTACGCTTCGATTTCGGCACCGCCGGCGACACGGTGGAACTGGACTGGATCAGGATCTACAAAAAATGAAAGACAACGTGAGCGGAGACTTTCGGGCGTTCGCGGCCACGGCCCTATTGGGACTCGTGCAGGCCGCTGGCGCGTGGACGGTCGAGCCGGCGGACACCGGCGCGGCACTGCTGAATCCCGGCATGGGCTGGGTCTGCCACTTTTACGACAACTCTCCGCTCAAATACGGCGAGCGGCTGGAGCCTTCCGATTCGCTCGCCTGGTTCCCGGGCTGCACGACGGTCTATCTGCGCATCCAGTGGTCCGCGCTTGAACCGGAAGAGGGCGTCTTCAACTGGGCGCTGCTCGACACGCCCGCGCAGCGCTGGATCGAGCGCGGCGGCAAAGTTGCCTTCCGCATCAGTTGCTCAGAGCATCAGGACCGGCGCGCCACGCCCGAGTGGGTCGAAAAGGCCGGCGCCAAAGGGGTGCGCTGGAACCTGCTCAAAGGCCCCGCGCCGGACGGGCGCTACTGGGATCCGGACTACCTCGATCCGGTCTTCCTCGAAAAGCTGGATAACTTCCTGCGGGCCTTCGCGGCGCGCTACGACGGCAATCCCGAGGTCGCGTTCATCGACATCGGCTCGTTCGGCCTCTACGGCGAAGGGCACACGAAGTTCAGCAGCAAGCTGCCGCGCGAGCGGGAAGTTGAATGCCTCAAGCGCCACATCGACCTGCACGTGAAGCACTTCAAACGCACGCCGCTCGCCCTCAGCGATGACACCGACGGCGGCGACAACCTCAGCGGCGACTGGCCGGTGATGCGCTACGCGCTTGAACGCGGCGTGACCTTCCGCGACGACAGCCTCTTTGTCCGGGCCGCGCCGAAGGCTTGGTTTCATGACGGCATGGCCGCGCTGTTCTCGCCGACGCGGCCGATCATCCTCGAAACGCAGCACTACCATATGGCCACGAAAATCAAGGCGTGGGACATGGCGCTGCTGCAGAAAGCGGTCGAAGATTTCCGCGCCAGCTATCTGTCGATCCACGGCTGGCCTGACGTGATCTACACGAACCACACCGCAGAGATCGCGGCGATCAGCCGCCGGCTCGGATACCGGCTCATGCCGCTCGCGGTCACCTTCCCGGACGAAGTTCACATCGGTGCGCCGTTCGAAGCCAGCGTCACCTGGGCCAACACCGGTGTCGCGCCGTGCTATGGCGGCGGCTTCGCCGCGTTCACGCTCAAGGATGCGAAGGGCGGCATCGTCTCCGTGCTGTCGGATGAATCGTTCGACCTACGCGAGCTGAAGCCCTCTGTCGGCGGCGAACGGCCGAGCGTCACGCGCACGGCCGCTTTCCGTGTCGGGCACCTCGCGCCGGTCACGCGGCCCGGCGAGTATGACGTGTATCTTTCAGTCGGCCGGCGCGACGGCACGCCGCAACTCGCCCTGCCGCTCGCCGAGGACGACGGTCAGCGCCGCTATAGGATCGGGCGCGTCACCGCTGCGGAGGCTGTCACGTGCTCCGCTGGCGTGAGCCCAGCGGACGCCGACGAGGCCGTGCTCGGTTTCGCGAACCCGCGGGTGACCGAAGGAGCTGAAGGCTCGCTGGTAGCGCGGATCGAGTCGGCTGTGATCATCCCTGGCGCGGCGCACCGCGAGCTGTGGGTGCACCCCGAGTTGCTGACGGTGCCCGGCTCGTCCGGCGCCATCGAGTTCCGAGCGCGGACCACCGACCGGCTGGGCAAAGACTCGCACGCGGAGTGGCACACCTTTGCCACGACCAACGGGTTCCGGACGCTCGAGCCGCTCGCCGGCCCGACGCCGGGCGTCTGGCGCCGCAAGGATCTGATGCTCGCCGACCTCGCCACGAACGGCGTTCCCGCCGCGGCGATTCCCCGCTCGCTCGGCCACACTTGGTGCTCAGCATTCATTTACACCGACGCGGCCACTGTTTTGCAGGCCTTCACCACGCGGGAGGGGACGCGCTACTCGGTCCAGACGCTGGTGGCGCGCCCGACGCCCGGCGGGCTAGTGCCGCTGCACGTGTCGAACGCCTGGTCGAACGACAAAGGGCGCGGCCTCTATGAGCCGCACGTCGCGGCGGTCGGCAGGCGGTGCTTCATGACAGCCCGAGCGGAGGACGGCTGCGGCTATGTGATGGCGAGCGAGGATGGCGGCAGAACGTGGGGCAAGCCCAAGCCGTGGACGTGGGATAGCGGGGAGCCGGTCGCCATGAACCAGACCATGACCAAGTTCGCCACGCATGCGGACGGCCTGGTGCTGGTCTACACGCGCATCCGCGAGGATAACGCCTCAGTCTTCCGCAACCGTTCGCCGCTGCATGTGGCCGACGTCGATCTCGCGACGCTGTCGCTCAAGCGCGCGACCGAGCGCGTGATCGTGCCGCTGAAACCCTCACACGGCAAAGGCTGGCCGGTTGGCAACTTCTGGGTCTGGAGCGTGAGCGAGAACGAGACCGACGTTGTGACGGCCGAGTGGCCCCGCGACGGCCGCCCCGAAAACGGCGACATCTGGCTCGCCAAGCTCTACTGGCGCCAGCCGAACTCCGCGTATCGTGCCGAAGTCGGCTTCACGTCGAGTGCCCCCTGACGCCGCCGGAGGTTAGACGTCAATGCGGATGATGCGGCTGATGAAGAACCAGCCGATCGCGATGAGCAGGGCGGTGAGGCCGATGGCGGCCATGCCGTTGACGGATTTAAAGAAGGGGATCATCAAGTCAGGCTTGATGAAGGTCATGGCCGTGCCGAGCAGGGCCGGCATGCAGGCCACGATGATGCCCTGCAGACGCCCTTGCGCGGTCAGCGTCTGCACGCGCCGCTCGATGCGCATGCGCTCGCGGATGGTCAGGCTGATCTTATCAAAGATTTCGGTCAGGTTGCCGCCCGTGCGGCGGGCGATGTCGATCGAGGTGACCACCAGCGTCAGGTCGTCCGAGCCGACCCGTTTATCAAGGCTCTGCAGCGCATCGTAAAAATTCATGCCCACGCGCATCTGCTGCAGCATGACGCCGAACTCCTGCGAAATGGGCTTCTCGCCGTTTTGCACCACAGACTCAAAAGCTTGGTTGATGCTGAAGCCCGCGCGCAGGGCGTTGCTCATGCTGCCGAGCGCTTCGACAAGCTGTTCGTTGAATTTGCGGCGGCGGCGGTCGCGCAGGATATCGAGCAGTTTCGAGGGGGCCATCAGCGCGAGCACGCCGAAGGTCAAGCCGAGCACGGTGCCGGCGACGGTCGAGACCGGGTTGGTGTGGTCGAAAAGCGGCACGAAACAGAGCAGGAAGACGGCGGCGGCTGCGGCGCGGCCGATGTCGGAGATGCGCTTGGCCGGGATGAAGAGAAAAAGGTCCTCGAAGCGGCGCGATGCCTCTTCGGACATGGAGTCGGTGTAGGCGCCCGCGCCGGAGCCGAAAGCGCGCACGACGGTGTAGCCCAGCCCCGAGAAGGCCAGCCCGATCAGGGCGGCCGCAGACCAGCCGAGCGCGGTGAGGGCGCCGGGCGTCATGCGTCACCGCCTTGCTTGGAGGGGTCGAAGATGGCGGGGTCCAGGTGCAGGCCGCGGCTCTTGAGATGCTCGAAGAAAGTCGGTACGGCGCCGGTCGGCATGAAGCTGCCGAGGACCTTGCCCTTTTCGTCGACGCCGGTCTGCTTGAATTCGAAAAGGTCCTGCATGACGATTTGCAGCCCTTCGAGCCCGACAACCTCGGAGATGCAGGTTACTTTGCGCGAGCCGTCGCTGAGGCGCGACTCATGCACCACGAGGTCGATCGCCGAGGCGATCTGCTCGCGGATGGCGCGCGAGGGGAGTTCGAGGCCGGACATCAGCACCATGGTTTCGAGGCGCGAGATGACATCGCGCGGCGAGTTGGCGTGGACGGTGGTGAGCGACCCGTCGTGTCCGGTGTTCATCGCCTGCAGCATGTCGAGCGATTCGCCGCTGCGGCACTCGCCCACGATGATGCGGTCCGGGCGCATGCGCAGCGCGTTGCGGACCAGGTCGCGGATGGTGATCGCGCCGCGGCCCTCGATGTTGGGCGGACGGGCTTCGAGGCGGATCACGTGCGGCTGGACGAGGCGCAGTTCGGCGGCGTCTTCGATCGTCACGATACGGTCCGTCGGCGGGATGAAGCCGCTCAGCACGTTGAGCAGGGTGGTTTTTCCGGAGCCGGTGCCGCCCGCGACCACGATGTTCTTGCGCATGAGCACGCAGAGGCGCAGGAACTCGGCGGCGCTGCGCGTCCAGGTGCCGAAGGCGATGAAGTCATCGACCGTGAGCGCGCGTTTTGAGAATTTTCGGATGGTGATGCAGGGGCCGATGAGGGAGAGCGGCGCGATGATGGCGTTGACGCGCGAGCCGTCCGGCAGGCGGGCGTCGACATAAGGCTGGCTCTCGTCGATGCGCCGGCCGATGGGTGCGACGATGCGTTCGATGACACCCAGCACGGACTCGTCGTCCATGAAGGTCTGACCGGTCAGCTCGATGCGGCCGTTGCGCTCGACAAACACCTGGCCGGGGCCGTTGACCATGATTTCGGTAATGGCTTCGTCGGCCAGGAAGTCTTCCAGCGGGCCGAGACGCATGGCCTCGTCGTAAATCTCTTTTTCCAGGCGCGCGGGATCAATCCCGGCGGGCAGCTTCTGGTTGCGGCGGACTTCCGCGATGATCGAACGGATCGTCTCGCGGGCCTTCTGCTGCAGCTCGTTGGTGCCGATGCGCGAGACGGTCATGCGCTTGAGGTCCAGACGCTGGATCAGTTCGCCATGAATCTGGTTCTTGATTTCGCGCAGGATGGCGGCCATCGGGTCGGCCGGATCGGGTGCTGGCATCGGCGCGGGCTCCGGGGGACGCGGCTCGACGGCGGGGACCGGAAGAGGTGCGCGGGGGGGGCCGGGCAAAGGCGGCGGCGTGGGCGAGGCGGGGGCTTCGGCCGGGGCGGCGACCGCGGGCGAGACGCGCAGCAGGCAGGGCCCGAGGCCGACCACGTCGTCGGCATGCAGCCGGGTGGGCTCTTGGATCGGACTGCCGTCGACGACGGTGCCGTTGCTGGAGTGGAGGTCCTCGATGGTGATGCCGGTTTCGCGCAGCGTCAGCAGCGCGTGGCGTTCGCTGATCTCCGGATGCCGCAGGCGGATCTTGCAGGCCTCGCCGCGGCCGATGGTGTAAAGGCCGGCCGGCAGCTCAAAGCGGTTCGAGGCTTGGTCGGGATAGGCGATGTCGAGGAAGAAGTTCATGCGTGCAGGCGTGTGAGGCGTGGGCGTGAGGGAACCGGTCAGTCGGCGGCGCGCTTACGCAAAAGTTGCTGCTGGCGATAGGTGTTGAGCGATTCGATTTCCGACTGGATCATCTGGAAATCCACGCGCGGCAGCGTCTTTTCGAAGTAGATGTCGTCCGGGTTGCGCAGCGCGAGCGAGATGCGGCCCTTGATCTGCTCGGCGAACACCAGCATTTCCGCTTCGCGCGGGGTGACCTCGAGGGTGACGGTGTTGTAGGAGGCGGGCATGCGCAGGTCGGAGAGCAGGCGCGATTTGGCGGTTTCGCGGCCGGTGGCCAGCACCAGCACGTCCTGGAGCATGGTGAGGGTGACCAATTCCATTTCGCCCTGCACGGTTTTGGAGGGGAACGAGAAGGTGCCGAGAACATCGACGTGGTCGTTGGGCTTGACCATGCCGCTGACCGAGGCGGCGCCGTTGACGTTGATCGAGATGGCGCGCATGCGCTGCTTGATGTCGGCGGCCAAGCCGCGCGATGTGGGGTCGCCGCCTTCGATGTCGGTCCAAAAGATCGGCGCGTCGGCCGACAGCGCACGCACGGTTTTGCGGTTGAGCAGCAGCAGGATGTCTTCGGTGCGCACGGCGTGATCTTTGACGGCGCTTTCCAGAACCTCAAACCCGCCGATATCCTCCATCGTCAAGATCGTGCCGGAGGGAATGGCGCGTTTGGCGCCGATGACCGCGATCTTCTTGTTTCTGCTGTAGAAGTCCGCTTTCATGCGCGCGATCTCATTGTCTTTTGCGGTCAGGTAGGAGCGGGTCAGGAACGCGGCGAAGAGGCCGATGACCACGGAGATGATCAGGATGAGTTTCTGCTTCATGCAAGGCTCTTTCGGTTTTTTGGGACTCGGGGACAGTTTAGGGGGTTGCCCCCTCTCGTTGCAAGAGGCTAATCAAAGTGCCTTCCGAATCGTTGGCGCGGTTCGCATAGAGCAGGCACTGTTTGTGGCCGGAGACGAAAAGCTTAAAGGTCGGCGTGCCTGGCGGGGTCTCGGTCCAGCCCGCGCCGGTCAGGGCGCGCGCGGCATCCCGCGCGGCGTCCTCTGGCGCGTCGCTGCTTGCGGCCGTAACAAAACGCGTGCGGGTCTTGGCGCAGAACGCGGTGAAGCGGGGCGTGGCGTTCAGGGCGGGCAGCCCGTCCGGCCACGCCGGGGGCTCGCGGCTTGCGGAGGCGGCGGCGCGCAGCTTTTGCTCGAAAGCCAGCACCACGCAGCCGCCGAGTCCGGCGGCCGCCGGCAGCACCAGCAGGCGCTGCATGCTGTTATTTCGCGCATGGGTCAACAAGGCCGCTCCCTGTCCCGCGCCAACCGGCAGCGGCAGGTTGAGCTGGCGCGCCAGGCGGGTACGGAGCGTGGCCGGGGTCTCGCCGAAGGCATATGCGGCCAGCGAGCCGGGGGCGCCGTTGACCGTCACGTCGGTGGCGTAGACACGCGCGCCGCCGAGCGCGCACAATGTGGCGTCGGCGGTTGACGGCATACGCCAGAAGACATCCGCGCTCAGCGCGGCGGCGGTCAGCGCGGCCAGCGCCGCCAGGCACTCCGTGCGCCGGGAGGAGGGGGGGCGGCACGCGCGGGGACGTTCCTGGTGCAGGACGGACGGCATCAGTAGAGCCCTCCCATCAACGGCATCCAGACCTCTTCGCGGATGGCGACCTCGTCTTTGTCGTAGACGAGCTGGCGGATCACGCGGTCCACCGGCACGTGCAGCGTCTCGTCGGCGTGGGCGAACCCCACGGTGGTGGCGGAGTTCGGCGACTCGTGCAGCCGGACCATGGAGACCGGGAGCCGGCTGTCTGACGATACGTGTGTCCAGTCGTCCGGGGACCGGACGGAATAACCGGAAAGCATGCGGATGGTGCCGGGAACCACCGAGCCGCGGCGGACAGGCTGATCGTCGGCCGTGTAGGCGATGCCGTCCGGACCGTTTTCCCAGTCGGAGATGTGGGGCGGCGCGATGGCGAGCGTGGTGTCGCG
>MWEJ01000075.1 GCA_002071025.1 Verrucomicrobia bacterium ADurb.Bin070
CATAGAACAGCGTCTGGTGCCCGCCGCGCCACAGCTCCTCGATGATCGGCCGCACCGTCGGCCAGTAGACGTTCGTGAACTGGTCGGGCCGCACGAGCGGCACGCAGCCGCGGTGCATCCAGTAGCCGATCGGCAGTTGCGACGCGGGGTCGGCCGTCGCCGCCGCCACACCGTGCAGGTGCGGCATCAGCGCCTCGCACGCCCGCATCACCTTTTCGGGCCGCTCGAAGAGGTCCATGGTCAGCCCGATATAGCCGCGCAACTTGTCGCCGAGGATATCCAGCGGCGCCTTGAAGATGCCGGCGATCGCGCCCGGCATGCCGCATTCGCCGCGCAGGCGGGCGCAGTGCGGCCCGAAGGCCTGGAAATACTGCGTCATCGCGACGGCGGCGGAGACCAGCGCGACATTGTGCCGGAAAGTCACAGGTTCGCCCGCCGCCGCGATCACGCGCGACGCGCGCGGCAGCCAGACTTCGTACAGGAATGCCGTCGGGTCTTCGATCAGCCGGTCGTACTCGTCCTCGCGCATGAACGCCGCCTCTTCCGGCGGCTCCCGGTATTGGAAGCCGCAATCCGGCGGCACGTCCACCCCCGGCACGCCGTAGTACCGCACGCCGGCCGCGTCGGTGATGCCGGTCCAGACATACACCATGCTGGCGGGCACCGCGTCCCAGTCGTAATCCTTGCAGCAGCGCACCATCGCCTCGAAGGCGTCAGGATAGTGCTGCGTCAGTTGCTGGCAGGTGTAGCCCGCGTGCCGGCCCGTGAACTCCGCCGCGAACGGCCGTACCGGCACCCGGTCCGGCTTGAGATTGTTGAGCGCGGTCACATACCGCCGCAACCGCGCCTGATAGAGCGCCTCCATGTCCTGACCCATGTGTTTCTCCCGTTGCGAGTTGAGCGTTGGACGTTGAGCGTTCATCCCCTTTACGCCTTCAGCCCGTCCAGTCGGCCATCCAGCCGCTCCGTGTCCTTGAGCGTCTCTGCCCAGGTCACACGCGAACCGGTGTAGGCGGCCTTGCGGCCCATGATCGTGATCAGGTTGCTCTGCACGCTGGGCGCCACGGTCAGGTTCGCACAATCACCGCCCGTCACCGACTGATGGAAGGCGGCCACGTTGGCGGCCGCGCCCTCGACGTAGATCTGCTTGGTGGCGCCGCCGCGGTAGAAGGTTTCGCCGCGGATCAGCACGTTACCGCCGTAGCTCGTCTCCAGCACGCCCTTCGATCCGAACATGCGGCAGAGGATGCCTTCGGCCGTGCCGTGGCCGTCGAACTGCCGTGAGCTGAAGGTCATCGCCACGTTGTCGGGATACTGGTAGATGACCGAGAACGTGTCCCAGTTGTTCCCCACGTCAAGGCGCACCTTGCGCGCGCCGGTGCCGCATGCATGCAGCGGCGGCCTGCCGTGGATCCAGCTCATCACATCGAGCGCGTGAATGTTCTGCTCGGTGATGATATCGCCGGATAGCGCCTGGTCGAAGACCCAGTTGCGCACGCGCCCTTCCGGCCCCCCGTCCGGCGGGTGGATGTTCAGCCGGCCGCAGTGGTAGCTGGCCTCGCCGAACGCGAACGCGCCGAGCGCGCCGCCATGCACAAGGCGGAGCGCCTCCTGATAAAACGGATTGACGCGCGTCTGGAAGTCGACCAGGAAACAGCGCCTCTTCGCTGTGGCGCGTCGGCCGCTCGCCTCGATGGAGAGGCAACCCGGCACATCCACCGCCACGGGCTTGGCCACATAGACGTGGCAGCCCGCGTCGACCGCCGCCGCAGCCTGTTCGGGATGGAAGAAGGGCGGCGACGTCACGACCAGCGCGTCAGGCTTCGTGTCCAGCACGCGCTTGTAGCCGCTCAACCCCGCGAAGCGGTGCCCGGCGGGCACGCCGAACTTCTCCCCCAGCACGTCGGCTCGGTCCTGAAAATAGTCGGCCGCTGCGGATATCTCGTAGCCGCCGTGCTGACGAAACAGGTTCGCCATAAATGATCCGCGCCCGCCGCACCCCACGATGCCGATCTTGATCGTCGGCCCTCCGCCCGCGGCTGTCTGCTGGCCGAGCGCGGAGTTGTCGACCAACGCTAGCCCCGCCGCCGCCCCCGCCCCCGCCAAAAACGTGCGCCGCGACAGCGCGCGCCCAAACGCCTCGAACCTCTGTTTCATGTGTCTTCCTTTCATCGTCGTGCCTGTCGCCTCATCGGACGGGCGCGGCTGCCAATCCATTCACACGCGCCAGGGTTCACGCATCGCGCGCGAACGCAGCGTGTTCGCCTCGTCGTCGTTGACGAACGTTTCGTTGACGGGATCCCATTTCACGTGCCTCTTGAGATCCAGACAGATGTCCATCGCCAGATTCGTTGTCATGGTGCGGTGCGCGACACCTGCATCTGTGATCGTCGGCTTGCGGCTTTTGACGCTCTGCAGGAAATCGCGGAAGTGGTTGTTCGGCCGGCCGGTCCGCTCTCTGTATGCTTTGATGACCGTCACGAAGTTGTCCAGCAGCGTGGGCGACGACACCGCCGGGCGCTCGTAGCCGTCCGCGCAGGCGATCCATCCTTCCTCTCCCTCATAGCGCACGCCGCAGGAGCCGCGCCAGCCCTCTAACTGCGCGACCAGCTTCACCCCGTTCGCGAAGCGAACCGTCATGCCGTCTTTCAGAAGATCCGCAGGATACTCATACTCGACGGCCGAGGTGTCCGCCAGGCCCAAGTCGAGCTGGCACTGCAGAATCGTGTGCGAGCCCCACGCCGCTATGCTGCCCGCGAAATCGTACTGCGTGTACCAGCCCGGCGCGGGCCAAGCCTTCACGAACGCCGCGTTGTATGGCCGCACGGGGCATTGGCCCAGCCACAGATCCCAGTCCAGCTCCTCCTTGGGCGGCAGCGGCTCGGCGGGAAGTACCGCGTTCATGCGGGGCCATTTCGTCAAGTAGCCCAGATGCGCCCGGACGGTGTGGACCTTGCCCAGGCGCCCTTGCCGCAGCGCCTCGCCCATGAATACGAAATTCGACTCGCTGGCCCGTTGGGCACCGGTCTGGAAAACCCGTTCGTATTGGCTTTGGGCTTTGACCAGCGCCTGCCCTTCGGCGATGGTCAGCGTTCCCGGCTTCTCGCTGTATACGTCTTTTCCGGCCCGCATGCAGAAGATCGAGGCGACCGCGTGCCAGCGGTCTCCGATCGCGATCAGCACCGCGTCCAGTTCCTGCTTTTTCTCCAAGAGATCTCGGAAGTCGCGGAAGGTTGCGCAGTCCCTGTTCCCGTATTTCTCGTCGACGACCGCTTTGCCCAGGTCGCGCCGCTCCCGCCGCACGTCGCACACGGCGACGATCTGTACGTCGGCCTCTCCCGCCAGCCACTTCAAGTCATGGTGCCCCCGCCCGCCCACGCCGATCGCGCCCATCACGAGCCGGTTGCTCGGCGCCACCGCTCCGTCGCGGCCCAGCGCCGATGCCGGCACGACGTACGGAAACGCGCATGCCGCGCCCGCCGTTGTCAACGCACCTCTAAGAAACCCACGCCGACTCGCCGTCCCCTGCCCACTAGCACGCTTCATAATCTCTCCCTTCTGATAGTAGCACTGTATCGCTTTTGTCCCGACAGTTCTTGTAGAATCGAACCGGATGCTTGTACAATAGCCGCATGACTCCGCTACAGTTCCAGAGGCAGTTTCTCGCCCGGATCGGCGATATCGCCCCCTTCCGCCACCTGATGGACCTCGTCCCCGACGTGGCGTTTTTCATGAAAGACCATGCCGGCCGCTTCGTCATGCACAACCGGCGCTCGTGCGAGTTCTTCCGGAAGAACCATGAGCGCGAGATCCTCGGGAAAACCGATTACGACTTCTTTTCAAAGGAGCATGCCGCACTCTATGTGCAGGGGGGCCAAGAGGTCATGACCAGCGGCCGCCCCATCATCAACGCCCTTGCGCCTGCGCCGGAGACCTCCGATCAGATGATCGTCTACAGCAAGGTGCCCGTTTACGACAAACACAGACGCGTGATCGGCGTGGCCGGCATCCACCGCGTGGTCGACGGCCTGCGCGACACGCCTCACTGGTACGGTCGGTTCTCTGATGTTCTCAAACACATTCACCGGCACTTCGACGAGGAGCTAGATCTCGCCCTGCTCGCCGTCAGGGCGGGCGTCTCGCAAAGCCAGCTCGAACGCCGTTTCCGCCAGTTGCTCGGCACCTCGCCGGGCGAGTACATCCTGCGCGTGCGCGTCAATGCCAGCCGCGAACTGCTTGAAAACACCGACCGCACCGTAGCCGACATCGCGCAGGCCGTCGGGTTTTACGACAACAGCCACTTCACCCGCAGCTTCCGCCGCCGGATGTCCTGCTCGCCCAAACAATACCGCGACCTGCACAGGCAGATCCGCAGCGGCCACCCCAAAGGAGGAGTTAGGAGTTAGCGATAGGAGGAGTGCCAATATCTTGCGTTTCTGGTGAAAAAGGGGGGGGCAGATGAGTCGGGCGTCAACCGCTTACCCCCCGTGCCGTTTTTCATTCGCCATAGGCCGGCGGATTGCGCTACGCTGTTGGTCTGACTGAGGCATGACTGATGGATGCGTATAAATACCTGTTCGGGCCCGTTCCCTCTCGCCGTTACGGCCGTTCGCTCGGCGTGGATCTCGCCGTGCCGAAAACCTGCACGCTCGACTGCCGCTTCTGCCAGCTCGGCGCCACGCCGCACGCCACGCTCACGCGCGTCGACACGCCGCCGATGGACGCGATCCTCGCGGAGCTGCGGCGCTGGCTGGAGCAAGCCGGGAGAAAGGAAGAAGGAGAGGGGGTCGATTTCATCACGGCGTCGGGGTCGGGTGAGCCCACGCTGCACCTTCGCTTCGGCGACCTCTTCCGCTTCGTGCGCGCGGAGACGCCATGTCGATCGCTGCTGCTCAGCAACGGCTCGCTCTTTTATCTGCCCGAGGTGCGGTGCGACGCTGCGCTGGCGGATGTCGTCAAACTCTCGCTGCACGCCTGGGACCAAACCTCGTTCGAACGCGTGGCCCGTCCGCACCCCGCGCTCCGCTTCGACGCGATCCTCGACGGCTACCGCGCCTTCCGCCAAAGCTTTACCGGCCGACTCGACCTTGAGGTTTTTATCATCCCCGGCCTCAATGACCGCGAGGATCAGGTCCGGCGCATCGCCGAGCTGGCGCACGGTTTCGCGCCCGATGCCATCACGCTCAACACTGCCGTCCGACCGCCGGCCGACCGCGCGATCAGCGCCTGCCCGCCCGAACGCCTGCATGCGCTCAGCGCACTCTTCGGCACCGCCGTACGCGAGAGCGGCGCCGAACCCCCGCATGCGTCGGGCGAGCTGAGCGAGGAAGCGCTGATCGCCTTGGTCGGGCGCCATCCGATGGCGCTCGGCGTTCTCGCGGCGACCTTCGGGCGCAGCGACGACGACCTGCGCGCCTTCATTGAACCCCTCGCTCGCCAAGGCCGCCTGCGACTCTTCGAGTCGCAAGGCACGCTCTTTGCCGGAGGATGCGGCATGTGAACACCTTGCCCTCTGTCACAATCCGGACACCTTCCTCCGCCATAATCCACTTATCATGACAAGTGGATCTGGCGGATGATGTGTCATTCACGAAAGGCCTGCCGACGATGACCGCGACCTGCTTGAACCGATGCCTGATTGACTCGTCGCCCCTGCGTTCCGCCGCTTTCGCGTTGCTCGCCGGCGCGGCGCTGCATGGCTTCACCGCCGACGCCCTCTCGATCGGCAACAGCCGGATCTGCGTCTCCTTGCAGCGCGACGGCCACCTGACGCTGGCCGAGCCCGGCGCCGGGCAGCCCTTCGCAACCGTCGCATGGCCCTTGGAAGACGAGGCGCGGCCCGTCGTCGCACCCTTTCGCGACGCCCGGCTCGGCACCGGCCAGCGGCTGGCGGTCACGTGCGCAGATGGGCGGCAGGATGCCGTCTTCGTGCTGGCCGAACAGCCGTTCGCGTTCTTCCAGTCAACGCTCAAAAACGGTGGCGCGTCGCTCGCCGTCACCAACCGCGTGCCTTATCCTGCGCTGGCGCTCAACCTCGGCGTGCCCGCCGCCGCCCTCACCACGCTGGGCAGCGGCGGCTTGCTGAAGCCCGACAAGAATCCCGGCAGCTACATGTGGTCGGCCGTCGCCGATCCCGCCACGCGGCGCGGCGTGGTCGCCGGATGGATCTCCACCGACCGCGGCAGCGGCATTGTGCGGATGGAGAGCGGCGACGGCGGCGTCCGCCTGCTGCCCCATCTGGATTACGGCCGCCTGCCGCTCGCGCCCGGCCAGGAAGAGCCGCTTGAATTATTTGTGGCCGGTGTTTTTGACGACGCGCGCCTAGGCCTGGAAGCCTACGCCGACCTCATTGCCGCGCGCTATGCCATCCGCCTGCCCCCGATGCCGACCGTGCATTGCACTTGGTACGTGGACGGCGCGTCGCGCGAAACCGTGCTCTCCAACCGCACCGCCTTTGCCGCGCAGGCGCTCAAACCGTTCGGCCTGGGCGTGATGCAGATCGACGACGGCTGGCAGCTCGGCCACTCCACCAACGGCCCCAAGAAAGTTTTCATCGGCCACAACCCCGACGGGCCTTACCCCGCCGGCATGAAGGCCATGGCCGACACGATCCGCCGCGCCGGCTTCACCCCGGGCCTCTGGCTGATCCCGTTCGCCGGCTCAAGCGATGATCCCTGGTTCGCCGACAAGCGCGACTGGTTCGCCAAGAAGCCCGACGGGCGTCCCTATGACACGCGCTGGGGCGGCACCTGTTTCGATCTCACGCGTGCCGACACCCAAGCCTACCTTAAGGAGGTGGTCCGCACGCTCACGCATGCGTGGGGCTACCGCTATCTCAAGATGGACGGCCTCTACACCGGCGCGTCAATCAACCTCAACTACATCTGCGACACCTTTCGCGAAGACGAGATCGGCCAGGCCGTACTCGCCGACCCCGCCGTGACACAGATCGAAATGATGCGTAACAGCCTCAGCCTTGTGCGCGCGACCGCCGGTCCGGAGGTCTTCCTGCTCGGCTGCTGCACGCCGCAGAACATGCGCAGCGCCGGCGCGGCGTACGGCCTCGTCCATGCCATGCGCATCGGCCCCGACAACGGCGCCGCCTGGTCCTCGCTGCTGCGCGGGCCTGAATACGGCGCGTGGAATTACTTCCTGCACGGGCGCGTCTGGTACAACGATCCCGACCCGCTCTACGCGCGCCCCTCGCTGCCGCTTGAGCAGGCGCGGGCTATCTGCTCCTGGGTCGCCCTCAGCGGCCAGATGAACAGCAGCAGCGAAGAATACGCCGCCCTGCCGCCCGAGCGGCTTGACCTGCTGAAGCGCACCATGCCCTCGATCACCGCCGATACCAACATCGTGTCGCGTCCGGTGGACCTCTTCGAGAACCGCGTGCCCGGCATCTGGCTCGCCGCCGGCCGCGCGACCGACCGTCTCCCGCTTCGCCGCGTGGTTGGACTGTTCAACTGGGAGAGCGCGGAGAAACGCATCGATGTGCCCCTCGCCATGCTGGATCTGGCCGACGTGGGTACGTGCATCGCGTTCGACCTTTGGAGCAACGCGCTCACCCCGCCTTTCCAAGGGCGCCTCGTCCACACGCTCCGGTCGCAAGCGTGCGCCGTGCTGGCCGTGCGGCCGGTGCTCGACCGCCCTCAGCTCATCGCCACCTCGCGCCATATCACGCAGGGGCTGATCGACGTCACCGCCGAACGCTGGGAGGCCGCCACGCGCACCCTCTCGGGCGTCAGCGAGACCGTCGCCGGCGACCGCTATGAACTGCGCATCCTCACCTACACGGGCGTCGCCGATGCGCCGGGACATCCCGTGCGCGGCTTCGCCGTGGAGTCGGCCGGCATCACCGGCGCCAACGGCTACGAGCTGACCGTCGCGCCCGGCGACGGACTCGCGGCGCGCCCGGACGACGCCTATGCGAACGCCAACACGCCCGACGCCCCGATCACGACGCTGCACGAGCCTGAGGCTGAAGAGGGCCTCGTGCGCGTCGCGTTCACCAGCGGGAGCGGCGGCCCGGTCGCGTGGCGCGTCACCTTCTCCGACCGTCCCGCGCCGTCGTTGGTCCCCGCCGTCCGCGAGCTGAAGGCCGCGATGCCCGACCGTTTCGGCCCGGTCGTGCTCACGTGGCGCGGCAACACGCGCGCCTGCGAGATCCGCCGCGACGGCAAGGTCATCGCCGCCGCCGCGACCGGCGGCCTCTGGCACGACGCTGCCGTCTCGTCCGCGCAGACCTATCGCTACGAGCTTGTGCCGTACACCTTGAGTGACGCGCGCGGCGAGCCGCAGTCGGTGGCTTTCACCACGCCCGTGATTCCGCGGCTCGGCGAGCCGCCGCCCCGGCCGGAGGTGCCGCTCGACGCGCTCGCGCCGCTCGCCGTGAAGGTCGGCTGGGGCGCTTACAAGCGCGGCACCGCGCTCAACGGCCCGTTGCGCCTCGGGGCGAACACCTATGCCTCGGGCGTCTGCATCCATGCCGACGGCCACGCCGTCTTCACGCGCGACCCCTCCTGGAAACGCTTTGTGGCGGTGGTCGGCATCGACGAAAGCCAGCGGCCGCAGCAACAGTCGAGCCTCCTCTTCAGCGTTGCGGTCGAGGCGGCGGACGGACGGCGCGTGCTGGACGTCTCGCCGGTCATCCGTTTCGGCCAGCGTGAACGTTGGCATTTCGACGTGGCGCTGCCGCCTGATGCCGAACGCGTGGTCCTGCTGACGGAATCCGCCGGCGACGGCATCAAGAGCGACCACGGCAACTGGTGTGATGCCGGTTTCATCCGGTGAGGGTGTTGCCGTGCCGGAGGTTCGGCGTGATGTTGTTCAATCATGAAAATCATGTAATCCTGTCGACTTACAGGCAAGTTTACCAAGAGGCCTGACCCCCAATCTTAATCTTAATCTTTCCCGCAAACGCAGTTCTGACGGTATGAGTCAAATTAAAGATGCGTCAGCCCCTGGGTCGCTCCTCGGCCCGTCTCGACAAGCCGCGGCCGGTATGTTATCCTCTCAAACCATGTTAGGGCGGAGCGGGAATCCCGTGCTGCACACCGTGAAAACGGACTATGCGGCGCACGCGGTGCCGCCATCTTTTCTTGCTTAGGGAGAGTCTGAACGATGGAACTGACTGAACAACAGCGTCAGAGCGTGATCGAATGGCTGGCGGCGGGGGCCTCGCTCTCCGATGTCCAGAAGAGCCTGAAAAGCGAGTTCGGGATCGCCTTGACCTACATGGACGTGCGCCTGCTGGTGCTGGAGATCGGCGCCGCCGTGAAAGACAAGCCCGAGCCCAAGCCGGCCGAGCCGAAACCGCAGCCGCCCCCGCTCCCGCCGGAGGATGATCCTTACGCCGACGAGGCGTTCGACGAGGCGGCGGCACCCGGTGACGGCGGGCTGCCCGGCGGTGCGCAGGCGTCGCAGGTGACGCTGTCGCTGGACCGCGTGATGCGCCCCGGGGCGATGGTGAGCGGCGACGTGACCTTTTCGGATGGCACTAAGGCGCGCTGGCTGATCGATCAGTACGGGCGCTTCGGCCTCGAGCCGGAGACGCCGGGCTACCGTCCGTCGCCCGCCGACATGCAGGCCTTCCAGAACGAGCTGCGCGATGAGCTGCGCCGCCACGGATATGCGTGAGGGAAAAGGGGAGCAAACCATGACAATCGGATTTCTGGGGACGGGCAAGATGGCGGAGGCGGTCTTGTCTTCGGTGGTGCAGGGCGGACTGTGCGAGCCGTGGGAAGTGGTCGCCTGCGACACCTCGGCGGAACGTCGCGACTGGATCGCCAAGCAGTATGAGGTGGCGGTCACCGACGATGCGGTGCAAACGGTTAAGAGCTGCAAGGTGCTGGTGGTCGCGGTCAAGCCGCAGGATCTCGACGCGTTGCTGGCCGGGCTCAAGGGCCGGCTGACCGAGCGCCATCTGGTGATTTCGATCGCGGCGGGCAAGACGCTCGCGGCGCTGAAAAAGGCCGCCGGCGCCAAGCCGCGCCTGGTGCGCGTGATGCCCAATCTCGCGCTGAGCGTGCAGGAGGGCATGAGCGTCTTCTGTGCGGCCAAGAACGCCAAGCCGGCCGACAAGAAGACGGTGGCTCAGCTCTTCGGCGGCGCGGGCGCCGTGCTGGAGCTGCCGGAGCGGCATTTTGACGCCGTCACGGCGCTGAGCGGTTCGGGGCCGGCCTTTGTGGCGTACGTGATGCAGGCCATGATCGCGGCGGCGGCGGCGCTCAAGCTGCCGAAGGACGCCGCGCGCCTGCTGGCAGAGCAGACGGTGATCGGCACCGGCATCTATCTGCAGAACACGGGCCGCGACATCGGCGAGTTTATCCAGGCGGTCGCCTCGCCGAAAGGCACGACCGCGGCGGGCTTGGCGGTGCTGGAGGCCTCGGACGTGAACGCAGTGATCGGCCAGACGCTGGCGGCTGCCGCCGCGCGCAGCCGCGAGTTGAGCAAAGCGTAGGGGAGCGCATGGAACGGCGCATCGGCTTTGTCGGCATCATTCTTGAAAACCGCGAAAGCGTGGAGGCGGTCAACCATGTGCTGTCCGGGCACTCGGGGATGATCCTGGCGCGCGTAGGCCTGCCTTGCCGCGAGAAGGGCATCTCGGTGATCACGCTGGTGGTGGAGGCCACGACCGACGAGCTGGGGTCGCTTTCCGGGCGGCTCGGCAAGATCGCCGGCGTGTCGGTGAAATCCGCGCTGGCCAAGGATCGGAAGTGAGCCGTTGGCGGCAGGTCCGAATCGGGAAAGCGGGATCAAACGGCAGGGTATTTTGTCCACAGATTACACAGATTATGCAGATTGAGTCCACATCTGTGAAAATCTGCGTAATCTGCGGATAGAAAATAAAGTTGTAGGTAAAGGATACGCCGCCATGCGAATGGAACGAAGGGCAGATTTCAGCACGATCGGTTGGCGCTGTCTGGCGATCGGGTTGCTCGCGGCGCTCGGCGCACAGGCGCGCCCGGTGGTGTTCGTGTCGATCCCGCCGCAGGCGTGGCTGGTCAAGCGGCTGGCCGGCGACGCGGCCGAGGTGCAGACGCTGCTGGCCGCTGGGGTCAACCCGCACACTTACGAGCCGAACTCGCGCCAATTGCGCAAGCTGGCGGAGGCCTCGCTCTACCTGACGGTCGGCATGCCGTTCGAGGTGCCGCTGGCCGCGCGCGCTGCGGCGCTCAACCCGTCGCTGGCGGTGGCGGCGATGGATACGGGCATCGCCAAGCGCGGCGCGCACGCGCATGGCCACGATCATGATCACGGCGCGCCGGGGCACGTCTGCGGCGGGGCGGGCGGCGATCCGCACATCTGGCTGGCGCCGCGTCTGATGTGCGCCATGGCCTCGAACACCGTGACGGCGCTGGAGCGGGCTTTGCCGGCGCTGCGGCCGGGGCTGGCGGGGCGGCTCGCGGCGACGGTGGCGGACATCCGCGCGGTCGACGATGCGGTGCGTGAGCGGCTGGCGGGGCTGCGGACGCGCACGTGGGTGGTGTATCATCCTTCGTGGTCCTATTTCGCGGAAAGCTACGGACTCGTGCTGCTGGCGGTTGAGGAGGACGGCAAGACGCCATCGGCGCGCCATCTGACGGCGACCATCCGGCAGGCGCGGGAGGCGGGCGTGCGCGTCGTGTTCACGGAGCCGCAGTACGACCGGCGGCCGGTGACGGCGCTGGCCCGGCAGGTGGGCGCGCGTCTCGAGGTCATCGATCCGCTGGCCGAGGCGTGGCCGGAACTGATGCGCGACGTGGCGGCGAAGCTGGCGGCGGGAGACGCGCCGTGAACGCCGGCTCCGGGCCGGTCATTGACGTGTGCGATGTCTGTTTCGCCTACAGCGGGCAGGAGGTGCTGCACAACGTCACCTTCAGCGTGGCGCCGCGCGCGCTGGTGGCGGTGGTCGGTCCGAACGGCGGCGGCAAGACCACGTTGCTCAAGCTGCTGCTGGGCGAGCACGCGCCGCGATACGGCACGATCCGCGTGTTGGGCGCCGAGCCTGCGGCGGCGCGCACGCGCGTCGGGTATGTGCCGCAGGCTGCGCCGTTCGATCCTTCGTTTCCGGTCTCGGTGAGCGAGGCGG
>MWEJ01000076.1 GCA_002071025.1 Verrucomicrobia bacterium ADurb.Bin070
AGCCGGCCTGCGACCCTGATCAGCGAATGCCCCATCCCAGCTTGCGGCGCAGGACGTCGCACGGGTTGTATCCGTGCAGCTCGATCAGCGGCACACTACGCGGACTGCGTGCGATCAGCACGGTATCGCCGCGCTGCAGCGGCTCGTCGTCGCGGCCGTCGGAACTCACGATCATCGGCACCTGGCAGGTCGCCGCGTGCAGCGACACGCGCACGGTGTCGCGGATGACCAGCGGCCGGTAGGTGAGGGTATGCGGACAGATCATGCTGATGACCGTCGCGGGCGTATCGGGCAGCAGAATCGGCCCGCCCGCTGACAGCGAGTAGGCGGTGCTGCCGGTCGGGGTGGACACGATGATGCCGTCGCACAGCACGCGCGTCACCGCCAGGTCATCCAGCGCCAGGTCGATCTCCACCGCGTGCCCCGAAGCGCCGCGGCTCACGACCACGTCGTTCAGCGCGTCCGGCAGCGCCGTACGGCCGCCCTGACAGCGCATCACCTCCACCGCCAGCGCGGCGCGCAGGCTTACGTCGAAACGGTTTTCGCGCACCTGCTGCAGCGCCACGGCGAACTGATGCTCTTCAACGCTGGTCAAATAGCCGAGCGAGCCGATGTTCAGGCCCATGAGCGGCAGGTTCTGTCCGGCCACGCGGTGCGCCGCGTCCAGCATCGTGCCGTCGCCGCCCAAGACCACGACCGCCTCGACCCCGCGCGCGGCGAATGCGTTCACCGGGCAGACGCGCTCGGAGGGACAGATCGCCGCTGCCCGCTCTTCCGCGTACACGATGAACCCCATGCCTCCCGCCAGGCTGGAGACATGACGGATCGCCTCGACCGCCCGCTCTTTTTCAAAATTCGCGATGACACCGATCGTTTTCATGCGTCTGCTGTCCCCTCTTTGCGCCACCATGCCAGAAACTCCACATTGCCCTCGGGACCGCGCAACGGCGACGGCACGCAGCCCAGCCAAACGAGCCCAAGCGACTCGGTGCCGAACGCCTTGATCGCCGCCACGACCGCCTCGTGCACAGCGGGATCCCGAACCACCCCGCCTGGCACCTTCTCGCGGCCGGCTTCGAACTGCGGTTTGATCAGCGAGAGCAGTTCGCCTCCCGGCGGCAGGACGTCGGCCATCGGCGGCAGGATCAGCTTGAGCGAGATGAACGAGACATCGGTCACGCCAGCCTGCGGCTGTTCCGGCAGATCCGAAAGCCGCAGGTAACGCGCGTTGAAACCTTCCATCACGGCCACCCGCGGGTCCTGCCGCAGTTTCCAGTGTAACTGCCCCTTGCCGACATCCACCGCGATCACGCGCGACGCGCCGTGCTGAAGCAGGCAGTCGGTGAAACCGCCTGTCGAGGCACCGACATCGAGACAGACCTTGCCCGCGACGTCGAACCCCGGAAAAGCCTCGAAAGCGCCCTCCAGCTTGTCGCCGCCGCGGCTCACAAAGCGCGGGCGCGCATCCACGGTCAACGGCACCGATTCGTCGATCTTGTGCCCCGGCTTGGTCGCGCGCTGGCCCGCCACGCGCACCTCGCCCGCCAGAATCAGGCGCTGGGCCTGCTCTTTGCTCTCGGCCAGTCCGGCCTTCACCAGCAATGTGTCCAAACGATCCTTCATCCGGCCCTCGTGGAAACGGTTGTCATCAATGGCCATCTTACTGTTTACGGCGGTTTCGGACAACACGAATTGCGGTTGCCTGAGATCCGCGGCAAACGGTATGATGACGCAAAACACAAACGAGCGATGGTCCTTATGAGCAACTCCGACATTCTCTTCTTCCACCTCCTGTTCGCCGGTTTCGCCACGCTGTTCGGCGCCTGCGTCGGCAGTTTTCTGAACGTCTGTATCTACCGCATCCCGCGGGACGAGTCGGTGATCGCGCCGCGTTCGCACTGCCCGCACTGCAACACACTGATCCCGTGGTACCTGAACATCCCGGTCCTGAGCTGGCTCTGCCTGCGCGGTCGGTGCGCCGCCTGCAAGGGACCGATCGCCTTCCGCTACACCCTGGTGGAACTGTTGACCGGCATGCTTTTTCTGGCCGTCTTCATGAAATGGGCCGCGCCGGCCGCCCTGCACATGCCGCCGATCGCCCAGCCGCTGATGATCCCAGTCTACTGGCTCTTCCTTGCGGGACTGGTGCTGGGAACATTCGTGGATTTCGAACATTTCATCATTCCGGATTCGGTCACGATCGGAGGCATGGCGGTCGGGCCGCTGCTGAGCGCGCTGGTTCCGGCGCTGCACGGCCAGGACCTCTGGTGGCAAGGTCTGCGCAGCTCCGGCATCGGCCTGCTGGCCGGCTTCGGCCTGCTGTACGCGGTCGGCTGGATCGGCACGCGTGCCTTCAAGAAAGAGTCCATGGGGTTCGGCGACGTGAAGCTGATGGGCGCGATCGGCGCCTTTCTGGGCTGGAAGGCGGTGCTCTTCACGATCTTCGCCTCTTCACTGCTCGGCAGCGTGGCGGGTGTGCTGCTGATCGCCTTCGGCGGGGTCAAGCTGCAGAGCCGTATTCCCTTCGGCCCGTACATCTCGCTGGCCGCCGCCATCTGGCTCTTCTGGGGTGAGACGCTCTTCGCCCTCTACGTCAACCTGCTGCGCCCCTGAACGGCGCGCGGCACCGCGCAAGGAGACCGGCATGTCCGACAAAGTGTACGTCTCGGCGAACGACTACCTGCGCGACAGCTTCCGGCTGGCGCGCATGGTCCTTGACTCCGGCTGGCTGCCGGATGATCTGATCGCGCTCTGGCGCGGCGGCGCGCCGGTCGGCGTGAGCCTCCACGAGTTCCTCTACTACCATGGCCTGCGGCCGCGCCACCGCGTGCTGAAATGCCAGTCCTACACCGGCATCCAGACGCGCGAGCATACGGTCGCCTTTGAAGATGCGGACGGCCTCCTCCGCTCGCTTCAGGCTGGTTCGCGCGTGCTGGTGGTCGACGACGTCTTCGATACCGGCGGCACGGCGCGCGCGGTCTTGGAGCGCCTGCGGCCCTACGGCGTCGAGGTCCGGCTCGCCACCGTATACTGGAAACCCAACGCCAACCAGACCGAGCTGAAACCCGACTATTACGTGCGCGAGACCGATCAATGGATCGTCTTCCCGCACGAGTTGGACGGGCTGACGCCGGAAGAGGTCAGGCAGAAGGACCCGGTGATCTTCGGCCTGCTCAGTCCACGTACATCGGTGGCGGCGCGGCCCGCGCGAAACGGCCTGCCGGATCGGTCTTGACGTCGGTGCCGGTGAGCTTGAACAGCAGCGTGATGCCGGCGGCCATCAAGAGGACCATCAGCACGCCGAGACCGCCGAGCAGCCAAACCTGCCGAGGCACGCGCGCGAGGGGCAGGCGGCGTTCAACCCCGTCCTTAAGTCGGGAAATCCCGTCCAGAAACGTCTGCATGCGCGCATGACGGCGCGCATGCGCCTCTTCATCCTCCAGCGCCGGCAGCTCGTCACGGTCCATCCGACCGCCGATCTGAAAAATCGGCAACTTGCCCTTGCGCGCGACGAGCCCTTTGGTTTCGGCGCGCGCGTGCTCCGTTTCAGCAACCGGGCAGGGGGCACCCTCTAGCACCGGGCGCGACACGCTCGCGGCCGCGCGGAAGAGATCCAAGTCATCGTTCTCGTCATACGCCTCCTCCGGCTCGACCACCAGCGACGGACGATAATCCTTCTTGTCCTCCGACGCGCCCCCGGCCTCCTGCGGCCGCGTCACGCGCATGCGAGGCGCGTCAGGCCCGGCGTCCGTCGCCTCGTCCGCCACACGAAGTTCCGGCACTTCTGGCGGCGGGATGTCCGAACGCTCCGAGATCTCCGGCACGGCCACCGCGCGCACGGCAGGGCGGGGCTGTACCGGCTGGCGCTGCGGCACGCGCACGGCCACCGCCGGCTCGCTCACCGTACGCGTCTGCGGTGCCGGCGCAGGCTCGGCGGCAGGCTCAACGCTCTTGGTCAGCACGGCCGGCGCGCGCGCACCGCTGTAGAGATTCATAAAGTCACTGATCAGCGGCTCGGGGTCCAGCTCCAGCAGTTCGGCATAGAGTTTTACGAAGCCCCGTCCGTAGATCGGTGCGGCGATGCGGCGGAAATCCTCCTGTTCAAGGCCTTCCACCACCTGCACCAGCATATGCGTGCTTTCGGCCACATCGGAAGGCGTCAGCCCCTTCTGCACGCGCGCGTTGCGCAAGATCTCACCAAATGCCATCGCTCACCTCACCGTTACGCTACACCGGATCATCCAGACGCCCCTCCTCGGCCTCCGCGTCATCACCCGCCGCAGCAGCTTGATCCGCAAAAGGCGTATTGGAAGGGATTTCGTTATCCAAGTCAATCAGGATCTCGCGCGTGCCGGAGCCGACCTGCGGGCCGACAATGCCGCGTTCCTCAAGTTTGTCCATCAGCCGCGCCGCGCGCGTGTAGCCGATGCCCAGACGGCGCTGCAGCATGGTGGTCGACGCCCGGCGCGTCATGCGGATCACCTCCAGCGCGTTGGGCATCAACGCATCCTCGTCGTCGCCGCCTGCGGACTCCGCGCCCGGTTCATCGCCGTCCCCCTCTTCGCGCTCGTCGGTCATCGCGTCGTCCGGATCACTCTCCTTGATCTTGTCGAGCCGCCCGATCAGCGCCTGGTCATAACAGGGCCGGCAGTGCGCTTTGACAAACTCGACGACGCGCCCGATCTCTTCGTCACTGACCCACGCACCCTGCGCGCGCATGAGCTGCGAACCCTCGCGCAGGAAGAGCATGTCCCCCTTGCCGATCAGTTCCTCGGCGCCCGGGTTGTCCAGAATCGTCCGGCTGTCATTGGCCTGGGAGACCTTGAAGGCGATGCGGCCGGGCACATTGGCTTTGATAGTGCCGGTGATAACATCGACCGACGGCCGCTGCGTGGCCAGGATCAGGTGGATGCCGACCGCGCGCGAGAGCGAGGTGAGGCGGCTGATGGCCGGCTCGACTTCCTTGCCGACCGCCGCCATGATGTCTGCCACCTCATCGACCACGATGACAATGTACGGCAGGCGCGCGGGCGTCTCGTCCTGCGCCGCCTCGCCGGGGGCTTCGTCGCCGAACAGTTCCTCCTGCTGCACCACCTGGCGGCTGTTGAAGGCCACGATGTTGCGGCAGCCGACCTTCTGGAAGAGCCGGTAGCGCTTCTCCATCTCCATGATCGCCCAGCGCAGGCCGAACGCCACCTTCTTGGGATCGTTGATCACCGGCACCAGCAGGTGCGGCAGGTCATTGTAACAGGTGAATTCCACGCGCTTGGGATCGACCAGGATCAGGCGCAACTGTTCGGGCGTGCGGCTGATCAGGAAGCCGTTCAGGATCGCGTTCAGGCAGACGCTCTTGCCCGACCCGGTGGCGCCGGCCACCAGCAGGTGCGGCGCTTTGGCGAGGTCATAGATCAGGTCGTTGCCGGCCACGTCCTTGCCCAGCGCCAGCGGGATCTCGCAGGTGCTGCGGCACCACGCCTCGCCCTCCACGATTTCACGGAAGGTCACCGGACAGGCGCGCCGGTTGGGAATTTCGATGCCCACCGCGTTTTTGCCGGGGATCGGCGCCAGCACGCGCAGGCTGCGCGCCTCGAGCGCCATCTGCAGGTTGGCGGTCAGGTTGGCGATGCGTTCGACTTTGATGTTCGGCGCCGGCCGCAATTCGTACTGCGTGACGACCGGCCCGGGCGTCGTGCCGACCACCTCGACCGGCACATTGAACTGGCCCAGCGTCTCGACCAAGATCTCGGCCGTCTTGTCGATGTCGCCGTGGTCGGCCGTTCCCTTGGGAATCGGATTGAGCAGCGAAAGCGGCGGCAACGGATAGGCCTCGGGCAGCGGCGGGCTGCTCGCGGCAACCGGACGGGCGGGCGCGACGAGCTTGACGGCGGCCGGCGCCGCGGACGGCGCGGGCTCTGCGGCCGGCGGCACGGCGGCGGGCTGCGCCGCGAGCGTCCGCTGGCGCTCGCGTTCGGCGGCGGCGGCCAGTTTGGCCGCTTCGATGCGCTGGCGCAGCCGTTCGGCAGCGGGGCTTTCCGCGAGCCGCGGCTCGCGTCCCAAGGCACGCGCCTCCTCGCGCTGGCGCGCCAACGCGGCACGCGCCTCCTCTTTGCGCTGGCGTTCTTCCGCGCGTTCGGCCTGCGCCCGCTCCCGCTCGGCTTCGCGCGCCAGCCGCGCCTCTTCCTTGGCCTTGCGCGCCGCCTCCTTGAGCGACAGCCGCTTCTGACGCTCACGCTCGCGCGGCGTCAACCCGTCATCCGTCTCGGCGCCTTCCGTGTCTGCCGCCGCTTGCCGCGACTCCCACCAGCCGGTCAAACGCCCGAGGCCGTCGAACAGCGTGCGCAGCCCGACGGCCATCAGCAGGGCAAAAAACATGATGCTGACCATCAGCATGCCGCCGCCCACCGGGCTGAACCAGCGCGCCAGCAGGCGGGTCATCAGCCAGTAGCCGATCGCGCCGCCGGCATTGGGCTTCATGTTCAGGCGCTCCAGCGCGCCGGCGAACAGCGTGGTGCTGCCCAGTTGCACCAGACAGCAGAGCGCCACGACAAAGAGCAGCATCCAGAAGGCGCGCCGCCCCACACGCACGATTCGGCCGTACAGCAGCATGCCGCTGAAAACCAGCGCGAAAAAGGGCACGACCCACACCGTCAGCCCCATCACACTGTACCCGATGAAAACCGACCACGCGCCGACCAGCCCGATCAGATTGGCGGGCGGCGAGATCGGCGGCGCATTCAGCCACGAGATGTCACGCCAGTCGTAGGTCACAAGGCTGAGCAACGGAAACAGAATGATCGGAAAAAGCAGCACGCCGATGACGCGCCGGTAGCGCCGGCGTTCCAGTTCGAGCCGGTCCGTCCCGGCATCTTTGATCTTGGCATCCATAGTAAAAAAACGATTAGTGTTCGCCGGACGGCGACACGGCCGGTCCGGCGTGAATCGGAGTCAAACGGATCGCTGGAGGGAGCGCCTTGACCTCGTCAACGGCCAGCCCCTGCTGCACATGCACGGTCACCGGGACCTCATTGGTCACCGAGCGCGGCACCACCGGAATGTTGCCATTCACCGAGGCGATGATCTGCCCGAAGGTAATGGCCTTGACCACCTCGGAACGACCGGTCACCTCGATGTCGACCCAAGCCGGCTCGGCCAGCCAACGGTTGGCGTCACCCGGCGGCTGCACCACGACAACCGGCACGCGCTCCAGTCGCGTGGTCGCCTTCTCGCTGATGATCAGCACGTTGACCACCATGTCGGAGGGCTCAACCACCGCATTCACCGCCTCACCGGGCGGATAGAGGCGCACGCGCGTGGCGAATGATTGCGAACGTCCCTCGACGTCGATCGCATCGGTCTGAACACGGACGGTCTCGACGTCCAGCGGGCTCAGCACCCGCCGCGAACCTTTCACGACGGCGTTGGTCTGGTCATAGACGAGTTGGACACGCCCCCGCGCCTTACCCTGGACCACCGGCGGTGCAACCGCCACATTCAACGACATCGGCACATCGAATTTGACCACCGCCACATTCGGCTCAATCGCCACCACACGCACACCGCGCACGCCGCGCAGGTTCGAGGCCCGGATCTTCACGGCCACCGTGTCGAGCAGCGAACTGGTCTTTTGTTTGGGCCGCACCACGCAGCCCATCTGCGCGCTGTCGAGCTTGTTGACCTCGGAATAGGAGCCGCGCAAGGTGATCTGCACCGCGCGCGGCTCGACCGATTCGATCGCGGCCCCCATGCTGGCCGCTTCAAAATCGGTCTCGACCGGGATCGTCACCACACGCAGGTGGCTGATCTCCGAGCGGATCGAAAAATGGATCAGCACCGCGATGACCAAGGAGAGCAGCTTCCAGTAGCCGTTCTTGACAAACACGATCTTGAGAACGGCGAGCCCCTGTTCGCGCGTCATGGCGTCTCCTTCCCGACGCCCCAGCGCGCCTTCATCATCTTTGCGACACGCGTCATCAGCCAGTCGGTGAGGGTCAGCGGACCGCGCGTCTCATGCGGCATCGCCTTCTTCAACCAGCGCAACAGCACCTTCTCGACCTTCTCGTCGCTGTAGCGGTGTAGGCGGCCATTGTGCGCCACGGAGATCTTGCCGGTCTCCTCCGAGACCACCACGACGACCGCATCGGTCTCTTCGCTCAGCCCGACGGCCGCGCGGTGGCGCATGCCAGAGGTCGCCAACTCCGCCTGGTTCGAGACCGGAAAGAGGCAATGCGCCGCCGCGATGCGCCCGTCCCGCAAAATGATCCCACCGTCGTGCAACGGCAGCGGCGGCGTAAAAACCGAGACCAGCAATTCGTGGCTGACCAGCGCGTTCAGCTTGACCCCGGAATCCTCGTAGCTGCACAGTGAGATGCCCCGCTCGACCGCGACCAGCGCGCCGATGCGCGCTTGCGCCAGATAGGCGACCGCCTGGCAGAGTTTTTCCGGCGCCGAGGGCTCGCGCAACACATATTGCCGGCCGAAAAGACGCTGTCCGCCGACCAGCGCCAGCATGCGCCGGATCTCTTGCTGAAAGACCACCACCATGCTCAACGCCAGGTAGATCAGCAGGAAGTAGACCACCCGCGCCAGCACGTCGAACCGAAACAGATACGTGAAGAGCAGCAGCGAAACCACAAGTACGCAAAATCCCAGCAACACCTGCGCGTTTCGCGTGCCGCGCACAAAGCGGATAAGCGCATAAATCCCGATGTAAAGAATCAGGATTTGCATCACGTCATTAAAGCCGATTTGGAGTCCGCCGAACATGTACGTAAGAGTGTGCCAAAATACCTGCAAAGGGAAAAGCCGCAAATGCCCTTCCCTACTGCAACGCATGCGCCACGGCCAACGCCTGACGGGTCGCCTTGACATCGTGCACGCGCACCGCGGCAGCGCCATGCAGCGCGCACCAGACCGCGGCAGCGAGGCTGCCGCTCAACCGTTCGGCCGCCAGGGGTTCGCCGCACAGCTCGCCGATGAACCGTTTACGCGACACGCCGACCAGCACCGGCGCGAGGCGCGCGAACCGCTCGAGGGCCGCCAGCAACGCCAGATTCTGCGCCGTGTCTTTGGCGAAGCCGATGCCGGGGTCGATGACGATCTGCCCGCGCGCGATCCCCTGCGCGTCCGCAAAGGCCAGCGCTGCGCGCAATTCGGACTCAACCTCCCCCACCACATCGTCGTAAACCGCGAGCCGCGCCATGGTCTGCGGGGTGCCACGCATATGCATGGCGACCAGCCCCGCCCCGGTCTCGCGGACCACCGCCGCCATCGCGGCATCACCCGCAAACGGCATTACGTCATTGATGATGCACGCGCCGGCCGCGGCCGCCGCGCGCGCGACTGCGGCGTGTCGCGTATCGACCGACACCGGCACGTCGCAGGCCGCCGTCACGCGGCGGATCACCGGCAGCACACGCCGGCACTCTTCGTCCTCGCCGACCGACACGGCACCCGGACGCGTCGACTCGCCGCCGACATCCAAGATATCCGCGCCCTCCTCCGCCAGTTGCAGCGCATGGGCCACGGCATGTTCTTCGTCGAACCAGAGGCCGCCATCCGAAAAAGAATCGGGCGTCACGTTGACGACGCCCATCACCAGGGTCCGCGTCAACGGCAGTGATCGCTGCCGGCATCGCCACGTTTGAAACTGGACAGGTTTTGCATCCATAGGGCTTCTGCCGGGTGACGCCGCGCGCCCTCACTCGTTCAACCACGGCAGCGGCGGCGGCTCGGAGGCCCCCTCGGGCTCCGACGCCTCGTTGGCCGGTTGCGGCGGCGGCTCGCCGGCGGCAGATTGCGCGGGTGCCCCCTCTGTGGCGTCCGCGCCCACCTGTTTTTTGGCGGCTCGCTCCGCATCGTTCAAGATCCGCCCCTCCTTGACCAAATCCTCCACGTCGCGGCCGTCCATGGTTTCAGCTTCAAGCAGGTGTTCCACCAGCACGTCCAGCCGTGCGCGATGCTCCGCCAACATCTGCGTGGCCCGCGCATAGGCGTCCGCCACCAGACGATCGACCTCTTCATCGATCTTGCGGGCAGTGGCCTCACTGTAGGCCTGGTGGCGTGCCACCTCGCGGCCGAGGAAGAGCGTCTCCTGATTGTCCCCGAACGATTGAAACCCGAAGATTTCGCTCATGCCGAAGGAACAGATCATTTTGCGCGCGATCTCGCTGGCCATTTTAATGTCCATGCGCGCGCCGGTCGACAGGTCACCGGTGAACATCTGTTCCGCGATGCGCCCGCCCATCAGCACGACCAACTGGTCAAGCAACTCCTTTTTCGTGCGGTTCAGCACGTCGCGCTCCGGCAGCGACATCGTCGCGCCCAGCGCCTGCCCGCGCGGAATGATCGTGACCTTGTGCAACGGCTCGGCGTGTTCGCACAGCACCTGCAGCAGCGCGTGGCCGGACTCGTGCCACGCCGTGATGCGGCGCTCGCGGTCCTCCATGGCGCGGCTGCGCCGCTCGCGGCCCCAGAGCACTTTGTCGCGCGCCTCTTCGAGGTCGATGTGCTCGACCGACTGCTTGCCGCCGCGCGCGGCCAGCAGCGCGGCCTCGTTGAGCAGATTGGCGAGATCCGCGCCAGAGAAGCCCGGCGTGCCGCGCGCGATGCGCGAGAGGTCCGCACCGGCCGACAGCTTGATCTTCTGCGCGTGCATCTTGAGGATCTCCTCGCGGCCCGTGAGCGTCGGCAGATCAATGATGATCTGGCGGTCGAAACGCCCCGGACGCAGCAGCGCCGGATCCAGCACATCGGCGCGGTTGGTCGCCGCAATGATGATCACGCCCTCGGAAGTCTCAAACCCGTCCATCTCCACCAGCAGCGCGTTGAGCGTCTGCTCGCGCTCATCATGACCGCCGCCGATGCCGGAGAACCGGCTGCGCCCGACGGCGTCAATCTCATCGATGAAAATCAAGCAAGGCGCGTGTTTCTTGCCCTGTTCAAACATGTCGCGCACGCGCGACGCGCCCACGCCCACGAACATCTCGACGAAATCCGACCCGCTGATACTGAAGAACGGCACGCCCGCCTCGCCCGCGATCGCCTTCGCAAGCAACGTCTTGCCCGTGCCGGGCGGCCCCATCAGCAGCACGCCCTTGGGAATGCGGCCGCCCAGCTTCTGGAACTTCTGCGGGTCTTTCAGAAACTCGACGATCTCCTGAACCTCTTCCTTGGCCTCCTGGATGCCAGCCACATTGGCGAAGGTGAGCTTTTTCTTGTCCTGGTTCAGCATTTTGGCCCGGCTCTTGCCGAAGCTCATCGCGCCCATGTTGGCCGATTTGATCTGGCGGATAAAAACAAAGTAGAGCAGCCCCAAAAAGAGCGCGATCATCAGCAGCTCGCGCAGCAGCGGGCCGAAGAAATTGTTGGCGTTCACCACCGGGCACGCAATGTTGTTCTCCAGAAGGAACGCTTCAAGATTCTCGGAGGGAAGCACATTGACCCGGAAGCGCTCTTTGGCCACACCCTTTTTTGTGCCGCGCAGGTAGGTGATTCCGCTCGGCTCGCGCACCATCGCGACCTCTTCGACCAGCCCCTCCTTGGCCATGCGACGAAACTCGAGCTGATCGATCGGCTTCAACTCGCCTTCCGGCTTGTAATAGACCATGCCCAGCATGAGCAGCAACAGCATTCCCACCACCAGCCACGCACCGAATACACGTTTGGGCGGCATGGCCCCCGCGGCGCTGCCTTCCTGCTTGTCGGCAGAAGACGGCATCAGCGGCGGCGGCTTGGGCATCTCACGTTTGTTTTGGGAGTCATTCGACATAGGGGGGTATCATACGTTTTAATGCCCCGAACGGGCAATGCGAAAATCAGCGCAGAAAGGGGCGCATGGCAGTTCTGTTGGTGAATACCCTGCTTAATCGTAATCTTAATCGTAATCCTAATCGTAATCCTAATCCGCTAACCGCCGGTCGTCGGCCTCATATTCGGCCCGTTCCTCATGGATACGATCAGCGGACGTGCTGCGGATCAAGCCCACCAGCATCGAGACAATACGTACCGGTATCTCTTTCCCCTGCTCCGCACGGGCAAGCCTCTTTCTGGCCACA
>MWEJ01000077.1 GCA_002071025.1 Verrucomicrobia bacterium ADurb.Bin070
CGGGTTCCGGGCTGACCTCGCCGTCGCCGGCCCGCCTGGGGGGCGTTGCAACGCCCCTCAGGCATCTTCCGGCATTCGTCGGAAAACGGCGCCACTATAGCACTTTCTTCAGAGACAAGGGCTGACCCCGATGCCCCCCGATGCCCAGTCTTCTCAGACGTTGCGTCAGCAGAATCAAGACGGCGCACACCGCCACGCCGAAAACTGCCCAAACGACGCGCTTCCTCATTTCAGCCCTCCCGTATTAACCAGATTGATAAACAACGGATGGACGTAGAAATAGGCCGCGTCCTTCATGTCGCTGTGCAGCCAGCGGTCGTCACGGTCGATGACGTCACGAAGTGTGTTCACGGCTCTTTCGGCCATGTATAATCCCGCCAATCGGGTTTGAACAGGTTGTTCTTGCCGTCGAACTCAAGATTACGGTCGTTGGGGGTTGGATTGAAGTAGTAACTCAGCGTGGCACTGCCGCCAACCTTATCAGCGGCCGCGCTCCCATAGTCGATACCACCCAGAATCTTGCCGTAATGCGACACCTCCACACCGTCAACCAAGCGAGTCCGCGATTTGAATACATAATAATCGGAAGTCGAACTCTCCAAACGTCTGATAATGTTTGTCGGCGTGCGATCCACGCAAAGGTTGATCGAAGGGAAGTAACCTGCCGTAGGGGCCTCATAAAGCGTCCCGAACTTGCTCCACCCGTCCTTGGTCACCAGGATGAAACCGTCCAACTCATTCGCCCCCCTGATTTCCAGTTCCTTTGTGAAGTCGAGATATTCGGATGACCGGCTTCTTGACGCTTGATACATCAAGGAGATGTCCGCCGTATTCCCCTTTCCGTGCGGTTCCACCCAGTCGCCGACAAGAAGGTCGTATCGGAAATATTCGTTCCGCCCCGGGAATACAATCTTCGCTTTTCTAACATACATCGGGATCGGCTTGCGAATCTCCTTGAGGGTGACGCGCAAAGTCGGGTTCCAGGGGATCCAGCGCCCGTTCTCGATGCAGCGGTAGCCGCGCTTGCCGAGCTGGTAGGTCGCCCGCGTCTGATAGAACCCTTGCTTGTTGACCGTGTAAGATAGAGAAGCCCCGTTCAGGGTACGGCCTTCGACTGTAAACAACCCGTCAGCATCCGTCTGACCCCTCGCGCCGGAATCACCGAAGAAACAGGCCGCGATGTCCGCACCCGCGACGCTGTTGCCGTCCGTATCGACGACATGGAACGTCGCCTTCCCTTTTGCTCCAGACCTTGATGCCTCTCCTCTTTCCTCGCGGTACCGTTCCCATCCCTCGTGGTCCGCCATGCCAGGTCTCGGGTCGAAATTGTGGCGCGGGTCAGGTTCCAGAACTCCGTTTGTTATCACGACAACTCCCGGTGCGTAGGCGGCGGCGAGACCGGAGGGCGCGGGGCGGACTCCTTCCGGCCTGTCGACAACGGCTTTCCGTACCCTGTGCTCGGCAGAAACGGCGGATACATTCGCATCATCCGCTGGCACGGCTTACGTTGCGTCAGCAGGGACAAGACGGCAAACACCGCTATGCCGACACTTGCCCAAACGATACGCCTCCTCATTTCAGACCTCCCGTATTAACCATGTGTATAAACAACGGATGGACGTAGAAATAGGCCGCGTCCTTCATGTCGCTGTGCAGCCAGCGGCTGTCGAGGGCTGGATAATACGTGTGCCCCGTCCGCCACCAGCCGTTCGCGCCCATCCCGTTCATGTCGACGTTTCTGGACTGGGAAATCGCCGGGATCACCATGTGCCCGGCAGCCGCCGAGAGCGCGGGGACGGCGTATGCGAGGAAGCTCGCCCGTTGCGCATCCGAAAGCGAGGCCTGCATGATCTCCGGCGGGTTGTGGTGGAAGTTAACTTTTTCATCGGGGTTCATCCGGACCGCGCCATTTAGGGTCTGACAGATTGTGTTCGCCGTCAAATTCAAGGTTGCGGTCGTTGGGCGTCGGGTTGAAGTAGTACGTGAACCGGACAAGTTTTTCGCGTCCCTGCGCAAATTCGAACGGCCCGTAGATTTTCCCATATCGCGCATTTACGATTTTTCCCTGCGGGTCCGCTTCCGTCCTGACTCTGAACACTATGATGTCATGTTCGCCGAGTTTACTGTCCTGAATTATTCTGTCAGACGTGCGTTCATAGGCGTATTGGAACCGCTTGGCATACCCCGTATCTTGCCACGCCTCGTATTCCGACATGAACGGGCAGTACTCGTCTTTCTGGGCCATGTATGCCCCATCCTGTGAGTTGGTAAATTCCACAGTGAAGTCATGTCTACGCCATGAGTCTTCCCCCGTCGTCCATGTATAGGTCAACTGCATGTCGGGAGAAGAACCTCTCCCGTATGGGGCAACCCATTCCCCCGCCTCAAAATCAAAGCCAACGGGCTGATCCCGGACGGGCATGGGCAGACTGACGCGCTTCATATACATCGGGATCGGCTTGCGGATCGCCTTGAGGGTGACGCGCAAAGTCGGGTTCCAGGGGATATTCCGACCGTTTTCCAGGCTGATGATGCCGGGGCCTTCAAAGCTGAATTTCTGACGGGTCTGATAATGACCCTCTTTCTCCACGGTGTAAATGAGTTCGGACAACAACAAGCCGTCTGCGGTAAACAGTCCGTCGTCATCCGTAAGCCCTTTGTTTTTCGCCGTGCCTAACGGACGGTTCAACGATACCAATACTAATGCGCCGGGGACACTCACGCCATCCGTGTCCACGACATGAAAGGTCACTTTGGTCTCAGCCCCGCCGTACCCTCCCCTGTTCACGCTGTTGCGCTCTCGTTTATATCGCGCAAACTCTTCTGACGACCGAGACACCTTGTTGCGGGTGTCGTTCTTCAACACGGCGTTGGTGATCACGACAATACCCGGCGCGTAGGCGGCGGCGAGACCGGCAGGCGCGGGGCGGTGACCTTTCGGCATGCCCACAACGGCGTTCCGTGCGCTTTGCACGACGGAAACTGCTGACGCCTTGGTATCATCCGCCAGCACGGCCGGTCTTGTCCGATGCTGCGTCAGCAGAAAAAAGACGGCGAACACCGCTATGGCGACACTTGCACAAACGACACGCCTCCTCATTTCAGACCTCCCGTATTGACCAGATTGATAAACAGCGGATGGACGTAGAAATAGGCGGCGTCCTTCATGTCGCTGTGCAGCCACCGGTTGTCAAGGGCGGGGAAGGATGTGTGCCCCGTCCGCCACCAGCCGTTCGCGCCCATCCCGTTCATGTCGAAGTTGACAATGTCATCGGGAGCAACCGCCATGTGTCCCGCCGCCGCCGAAAGCGCAGGCACGGCGTAGGCGAGGAGGCTCGCCCGTTGCGCATCCGAAATCGAGGCCTGCATGATCTCCGGCGGGTTGTGGTGGAAGACGGGTGCGGCGCATATTTCGGATGGCGTCAGCGCGTTCGCCTGCCCGAGCGTGTAGCACTTCTCCCAAACGCTTCCGCCTCCCGGCAGGGGCCCGCCTGTGTTCCTCCACTCGCCCCAGAACCCCCATCCCGCCTGATCGCTGCTCGTGAGCCACGCGGTCAGAACGTCTTCCGACGCCGTGCGTCCCTTGAAAGCCTCCTGCTTCTGCCAACTGTAACGTCCCATACTGTAGGATCGATTATCCGAGAGCGGTTCATAACCCTCATTTGGCCACGGGGTATTCCGAGTGAACACTTCGAACGTTTCGTCACCGCTGGAAAAGTAGTTGTACGCCACGGGGAGAACGGCGGCGAAGCGCCCCTTCCACGTCAGGCCCGCGCGCCCGTCGGGCGCTTCGAAGAGCGCGTGCCAGTTTGCCGCCCATGTGTCGGCATCATACGCCTCCCAGTCGTCATGGACCATCGGGTCAGACGGGTTTGAGGCCGCCAGCGTGGCGTCGTAGCACTCCGCCGCGACGGCGGCGTTGAGCATGAAGTACTTGTCCACCGACATGCCGTGGTCGGCGATCGCGAAAGAGACGAGCATGTTCCCGAGACTGTGCCCGGCGACAACCTTCACCCCCGTCCCTTCCAGTGTGTTGTTAACATACGCGGCCAGACGCGGCGCGGCCTCGTAGGCGTTGACGACGTTGGCGTAGTAGTCGGGCGTGCGTTCTCCCCCTCCCGGCAGAGGAATATATTGCTGCCCCTCGTTGCCGTCCCACGTCACGCCGGTGTAGCGGGCCTTCATGCCCGACTGCCACATGCGCTTGAAGACTTCGCTGCCCCACGCTCTCGCGGCGTCGGTGTTGACGTTGTACCCGTGGACGAAAACGAAGTTCCCGTAATCGGCAGCGTCCGGCGGCGCGTCAGCTCCGGCGGTGAGCGCGGAGCCCCCGCCGCGAAGGGAGAGGCGGTCGTACATCTCCTCCACGGGCGCGACGCGCAAGGGCAGTTCAAACGAGGCGGCGGCCGCGCCGTCCTTGACGGCTTCGAGCACCAGCGGCTCATCGCTGTCGGCGCGTCCCTCGACGAGGATGACGCCTTTGCCTCCGGTCATTCTCAGCCACGCCACGAACCAAGGGGAGAGTTCCTCGCCCGCTGCCTTGACGAGCCTCACCACGGCGGAAAACGACTGGGAATGCAGGCCGGAGCCGCAGTTCGCGACTTCCTTTTTCAGATACCACCCCGCGTTCTTGTCGCCCAGTTTCGTATACATGACATTTAGCGCCTCGTCCGCCTGCCTGAAACGGAGAGAATACCCGAACTTGGCAAGCATATCCAGCTCCGCCACATCGACCCGCACCGGAAAAAAGTCCAGAAGATCGCGGCGTCCGTCGGCGGCCGTGTCGGCCCCGTCCGCCTTTTCCTGCGCCTGCCCGGGGATGTCCGTGCCGCCCGATCCGGCCGTGTCTCCCACGTCGTCGTCGTCATTGATCCAGATCCGCAGCGGCTCGCCGGACGTCGAAACGTCGCTTTCGCCGATGACGCCGTCCCTGTCGCGGTCGGGCACCATGCGGACCCGCGCGCAATGCAGCTTGACGACGTTCCCGGCGCGCGACGCCCACTCGTCCTGGTCATGGGTACCCAGCACGTCGTGGGGGTCGTCAATCAGAAGGACCGTGCCGGCGGAGCCGTGAGTCTGGCTGACGTGCAGTTCATAATCGAGGTCAGGACCGGATTGCTGGTCGGGATCGGTCGAAACGTGCTCGAGACGGACCGTGTACCGCGCGCCGGCCAAGAGGACGACGCTCAGCGTGTCGCTGATGCCGTAGCCGTGGTTCACGCGCGTCTGGACCGGGCGCGGGTCGCCGCTGACTGCTTCGACCGCGAGGCGGTATTTCTCGGAATGGCTTCCGCTGGGGTCTCCGAAAGTGACCGACACGGTGACGGTATCGCGCGGGGCGTGATCGTCGGGGTCGAGCGGGTCGCTGCCCTGCTCAACCTCGTCGCTGTCGTTCACGTCGTCGTCGTCGGTGTCTTCATCATACGGGTCGGTGCCGTGGTCACTCTCCTGCGTGTTGTCCAGCCCGTCGCCGTCGGGATCGGCGTCCGGGTCGTTGTCCGGGTCGGTGTCGGTCGTATTGTCTGTTTTCGGGTCCATGCCGTTGTCAACCTCCCAGCCGTCGGGCAGGCCGTCGCCGTCGGTGTCGGGCTGGAGCGGGTCCGTGCCGATCGCGATCTCCCCGGCGTCCCCGAGCCCGTCGCCGTCGGTGTCGCGGCTCGCGGGGTCGAGCCCCAGGGCGACCTCATCGCCGTCCTCGATGCCGTCGCCGTCGGTGTCGGCGTTGCCGGGGTCCAGACCGTACAGGGATTCCTGCAGGTTGCTGAGGCCGTCGTCGTCGGGATCGGCGTCCGGATCGTCCCACGCCGTCGGGTTCAGAGTGTAGCGGACTTCCCAGCCGTCGGGCAAGCCGTCGCCGTCGGTGTCGGCCCTGCAGGGATCCGTGCCAGCCGCGATCTCTTCGCCGTCCGTCAGCCCGTCGCCGTCCGTGTCGGGGTCGAGCGGGTCCGTGCCGGCGCCGAGGAAATACGCGGCGTCGTAGGCATAGACCGGGCAGACGTTGTGCGTGCAAAAGATGTGCCTCTGCCAGTCGCGCGGCCCCTGGGCCCCGTAGGTCGCCGAATTTGCGGGGCCGTTGCCGGACGAGTATGCCGGGAGGCCGCGCGTGAACAGCGCGTCGGCGTAGACGCTCCCTCGCGGGGCGGCGGGAATGATGACCTGGAACGTCGCCCGGTTGGCGGGAAACGGCTGGACCCAGAAGCCCATGTTCCGCCACTCGATGACGTTGAAATCGATGCCGTCCCGCGTCACGCCCGCGACGGTGATGACGGTGAGCGTGTTCGTGTCGGTTCCGTACGGCTGGGCGGTCAGGTCGCTCCAGAACGGCGCGACGGTGACATGGTGGGGACTGACCGCCGTCTGGCTCAGGTCGTCGCCGTAACGGAAGGCCCCGACGGGCAGGGGGAGTCCGGGCGCGAGCAGCCAGGCGATACCGTTGACGCTGGCCGCGACGTTGGAGACCGACAGCCCGCCGATCCGGACAGGGAAAGGCAGTCCGGCGGTGACGATGCCGTCATCCGTGTTGTTCCCGTAGTACAGGGCGCCGGGCCGGGTCAGAAGGTTTTCCGCGCCGTTGGTCGCGACCGTGCCGACCCAGGAGAAATCGCGGGCGGACGCATTGAACCCCGCGCGCGCGCAGGCATTGTCGCCGCCGGCCATGTAGGCGGCCTCCTCGCCGTCCGGCAGGCCGTCGCCGTCAGTGTCGGCCCGGAGCGGGTCCGTGCCGTAGAGGATGCGCTCGGACGCGTTGCCCAGCCCGTCCCGGTCCGGGTCCGCATTCGGGTGCAGGGGCCGGATCGTCTGGACGGCGCCCGCCGGACCGGCCTGCTCGCCGTCATGCTCGGCCTCGAACAGGTCGGGCAGCCCGTCCGAATCGGTGTCCGGATCGACCGGATGGGTGCCCCACACCGCTTCAGACCAGTTGTCGAGACCGTCCCCGTCCGGATCGGTGTCCGGCAGCAGCGGGGACAGGATCCCGCTCCAGGCTTCGTACGCGTCGTCCAGCCCGTCGCCGTCGGTATCCCCGGCGAGCGGGTCTGTCCCGTGCGTTTCCACCTCGTCGCCATCTTCCAACTGGTCCCCGTCCGTGTCCTTTGAACGGGGATCCGTGCCGTGGGCGTGCACTTCGTCGCCGTCGGAAAGTCTGTCGCCGTCGGTGTCGGGTATGAAGGGATGGGTGCCCAGCAACGCCTCGTCAACATTGTCGAGGCCGTCCCCGTCGATGTCCGGGTCCGTGGTCGGCGTCGCGGGGTCCAATCCGTACTGGATCTCCACGTCATCGTCGATGGAATCGTTGTCCGTATCGCGCGAGCAGGGATCCGTGCCGTGGGCGTGCACTTCGTCGCCGTCGGAAAGGTGGTCGCCGTCGGTGTCTCCTTTGCTCGGGTCCGAGCCGTACCGGTACTCCAGCAGGTTGGAGAGGCCGTCGCCGTCGGCGTCGCCGCGGAACGCGAACAGCTCCGGGATGTCTTCGGACGTCAGCGCGGACGCGTAGACCCTGACGTCCGCCAGCCTCCCTTTCCAAGGCGAGAACGCGTTGTCCGATGTCCTGAAGGTCGACCCTATCCAGAACGGATGCTGCGAAGGGTGGTAGGTCACGTTGTATTCGGCGTCCGCGAGACCGCCGTTGATGTAGAGGAACATCGCCTTGTCCGCGGCATCGTAAACGCCGCACACGTGCGTCCAGCCTGAATACATGATGTCGCTGTAAACAATTTGAGAGCCGCAGCCCCCCGGCTTCCCGAGCGCGAAGAAGGCGCTGTTATACATCACGGCCCCGCACGTCGAAGAATCCGGATAGCCGTCGGTGGGGGCCTTGCTCAGGAACGTCGGAAACATTTTCACGGAAGACGACACCCAGGCCGCCCACGTGAAGCCGCCGGGAAAAGCCTCGTCCGACAAGCCGTCCACGCACACGAATCCGGCCGGGTCCCCCGGCTGGCGGGTGCACGCGACATCGGCAAAGTTGAGTGCCCCGCCGACAGGGGTATTGCCTTGGCCGCACGGAACCCACGAGACGTGCCCGGTCTCCGGACGGACGAACAGGGCCGGATTCCCGTGCCCGCTGAGATCGGCGGCGCTCGTTCCTGCGCCTTCCCGGAACTGCCACCACCCCAGCAGCGACGGCCGCATCCCCGAAAGCGGGTCGAGGCCCGAAGCGGCCTCCCAGCCGTCGGGCATCCCGTCGTAATCGGTGTCCCCCCGCAAAGGAACCGTACCGGCCTGATACTCCTGCAGGTTGGTCAGGCCGTCGCCGTCGGGATCAGGGGCTGCGTCATTTTCAAGCGGGTCAAGGCCGTTGGCGACTTCCCACCCGTCGGGCATCCCGTCGTTGTCCGTGTCCGGAACCCGCGGGTCGGTGTCATGAATCTGCACCTCTTCGCGGTCGGACAGGCCGTCGCCGTCCGTGTCGGGGACGAGAGGCTCGGTCTGATGGACGTTCACCTCGTCGCCGTCTGTGAGGCCGTCGCCGTCCGTATCGTCCACCAGAGGGTCTGTACCCCAGAGCGTCTCATCCGCGTTGACCAGCCCGTCGAGGTCCGGGTCGGGATCGCCGGCCGCCGGGTCCAGGCCGTGCTCGAGCTCGAACCGGTCGTCAAGCCCGTCGCCGTCCGTGTCGGAAAGATGCGGGGAGGTGCCGTGCCGGCATTCCTGGCGGTTCAGCAGGCCGTCGCCGTCAGGATCGGCAAGCGGCTCCATGATCGCGAGGATGGCCTGCCGTGAAAGCGCCGACGTGTAGACACGCGCGTCCGCAATGTCGCCGTGCCAGAAATTGTACGCCGATCCGATCCAGAGCGGGCCCGGATTGGTGACGGCGCCCTGCACATTCGTCCGGACGCCGCACAGTTCGCCGTTGACGAAAAGACTCGCGTTCGTGCCGTCGAACACGCCGCAGACATGCGTCCAGACACCGGTCTGAGCCAATCCGCCGGCGATGCGCTGCGTCGCCCGGTCGCCTGCGTAGAACGCCGGCGAACACGCCCCATCGTCGTGAAAAAGCGAAAAACCGTCTGTTCCTTCGTTGTGACCGGACGTCTTCGTCAGAATGACGGCACCGGACGGATAGCTGGCCGCGCGGATCCACGCGGCCACGGAAAACCCTGACTCCAGCGGAATGCCGGCGGCACCGGGGACGCAGACATAGCCGCCGTCGCAACCGTCGGTGAACCAGGACTCCTCCTGGAAACGGTCAGAGAAATCGGTCTTGGCGTAGTTCCAGACCTTGATGTTGTCCACGGCCGCCGCGGCAGCCTGGCTTGCGGACAGTTGCGGAAGCACCAGCCTGTGGCCGGCAGGGAAAACCAGGGGTGACGGGGTTGCGGACGATCCTTTCCACGAGGCGGTGTTGAGCGCGCCGTCCACGTAAACGGCCAGGTGGCGCCCGGTCCCGGGCAGGCCGGGAACGGGGTCCGTGCTCCACACGAGCGCATAATGGTGCCAGCCGGAAACAGAGGAACCGTTCAGCGCACCGGCGAAGGTCAGATTGTATTGCCCGTTTTGCGTCCCGGCGGCGCCGAAGCCGGGCAGGCTCGCGCAAAGGCCTCCGTTGTACGCGGCGTCGAACGCGCTGAACCCCAGCATGTCGCCGTATGCCGACCCTGCAGCCGGGGCGGATGCCAACAGCCGGTTCTGCCCCTGACCGATCACCACAGACGAACCGACCGACAGGCTCGCCCAAAACTCCACGCAGCCCTGACCGCCGGGAAGGAGCCCGGCAGGAAAAGAAACGCCGGGGCCGGCATTGTTGTTGACGCTCAGCGCATTCCCGAAAACCCCGGGGACATACCCTCCCGCGAGCAGGGTCCCGTCCGGGCCGGCCGCACTGTTCGTGACTTCAAGCCGGGAGCCGAGCCTGTTCCACAGGACGAGCCCTGCGGCCGGCGTGGCGTTCGTGCTGAAACGCACGGCTCTGCCCGCCAGCGTATCCTCGATCCAGGCGACCCGCTCCGGCATCAGGATGACGGCGTCGTTGCCGTTCCCGCTAAGGTCCCGCGAACTCGTGCCGGCCCCTTCCCGGAACTGCCACCACCCGGCAAGGCTGCCGGACAGGCCGGAACGCGGGCAGAACCCGTTCCCCGCTTCCCATCCGTCGGGCATATCGTCTGAATCTGTGTCCGGATCGGAAGGGTCGGTGTCGTGCGCATATTCCTGGAGGTTGGCCAAACCGTCTTCATCGGGGTCGAGCGCCGCATCGTCATTCAGGGGATCGAGCCCGCGCGACGCCTCCCACCCGTCCGGCATGCCGTCATCATCCGTGTCCGGGTCCAGGGGATCGGTGCCATGCCCGTACTCCTGGAGGTTGGGCAGACCGTCTTCGTCCGGATCTTGCGAAGCGTCGCCTGCGTCCAAGGGAAGGAAATCATGGGCAATCTCCCACCCGTCCGGCATGCCGTCGTCATCCGTGTCCGGGTCCAGCGGGCCGGTGCCGATCTGATGCTCCTGGAGATTGGAGAGGCCGTCATCGTCGGGATCGCCTGCCGCGTCGTCAGACAGGGGGTCGAGCCCTTGCCCCTCCTCCCACCCGTCCGGCATGCCGTCGTCGTCCGAGTCCGGGTCCTGAGGATCTGTGCCGGTCTGACACTCTTGATGATTGGACAGGTCATCTTCGTCGGGATCGCCTGCCGCGTCGTCCAGGCCGGGGTTCAGGCCGCGCGCGGCCTCCCAGCCGTCCGGCATGCCGTCGCCGTCTGAGTCCCGCGAGAGGTCGAAGGCGAAGAGGGCCTTGACCTGGCCGACGTTGGCGAGCGCGGAGTCGGCGGGCCGGCCGGCCCACGGACAGTTCGTCGCCAGGCCGAGCGCCGCGAGGCGGTCATGGAAGGGCGCGGCGGCGTTCTTGAGCTGGCCCAGCGTGACCGCCCGGAAATTGTTCGTCAGGGAGAAGGAGGCGAGCAGGTCCGAGACGGCCGGGCCCGCGCCCCCGGCGGGGGCCAGCCACGCGCCGAGCTCGGCGGCGGCCTGGCGCGCGATCCACTTGACCTGGCCCTGCACGGCGGCGGCGAAGTCGCCGGCCGGCGCCGCCCCGTCCGTCACGCCGCGCGCCGCCCACCAGGACGGGGCCGCCGCGCACGCGGCGCCGCCCCCGGCGTTCGTGAACCCGCCCATCGGCACGTCGCCCAGCGGCGCGAGGAAGGCCAGCCCCCCCTCCAGGCAGGCGGCGTCCGCCGCCAGATCCCCGGCGACCGCGAGCCCGCCGGCCTCGAGGGCCTCCGCCTGCCCGGCCCCGCCGGGGCCGAGGAGGCGCGCCTCGACCCTGTCCGCGACCGCCGCGTCCGCCGCCAGGTCGGCGCACCGCGCGCGGCAGACGGGATACAGGACGGCAATCAGAAAAAACGCGACGATATGTTTGCTCATGGACGACTCCTCGGTCCGGGCGCGCTTTACGAACGCCACGCTGTGTTCATCCGGATCACGGCGCGTTGGTATAAATGCCGCAGGACAGATCGCCCAGAGGCCGCGAATAATGGACGCCCCGCGTGAATGAGACCCCGCCGGTGACGGTCAGGCCGCCGCGGACCACGAGGTTCGTGGTCACGGACACCGGGGTGTCCCTGTACAGGACACTGCCCGCGCTGTATAAATCCATGATTGCGGCAGGTGCGAGCGCGTAATCGTAGACGCGGATCTCGTCGAGCAGTCCGCTCCAGCATTTCCTGAAAGCGGACGAAGAAGAATCCGAATACCCGACATAGAGGTCGGTGCTGTTGTCGACGGGGAACATGCCGGCGCTGCCCGCCTTCAGGGCCCCGTCGATCCACAGCCAGCCGTTGGTGCCGTCGCGCACGGCGGCGGCGTGATGCCACGCGCCGTCCCTGTAATCGGTCGAGTCGTCCACCATCTCCACCGGGCTGTAGTTCGTCATGTTCAGCTTCCAGCCCACCGCGCCGCTGGCAGTATCGAGGCTCACATGCCAGTATTTAGTGGTCCCGTAGGATTTATCGATGATCTTCTGCCCCGTGCCGTCCGCGCTGCCTCCGCCGTTGTGAAGGAAC
>MWEJ01000078.1 GCA_002071025.1 Verrucomicrobia bacterium ADurb.Bin070
TCAGTCCGCAACATACGTAACTATAGCCGGAAAGGCGCGGGTTGACAATCCTTGTTGTGGGTTTTTAATCTTGGAACCTTGTGTAGATTGTGTATACTCCGATAGTCACGTTTGCATGCCCTAGAGTCTGGCAGTTTTGGCAGTGTCTGATGGGGTTGGGTTTGCGCGCGGTAACAAAGAGTGAGGTTATCATGAGACTGACAAGCCGGCATTTTCAACGAATCGTCCTCGCGGCAGGTATGGGTGTAACAGGGGCATGGGCTCAGACCGATGGCGTTTGGCAGGGCGTCACCCAGCAGTGGTCGGATCCCGCAAACTGGGAGGACGGCGTTGTGCCGGGGGATGGCGGGACCGCGTTCTTCAAGAGCGGTGACGGGGTCTCGCTGTCGGTGAGCAATGATGTGCCGGGCCTGGCGCTCGGCGGGCTCAGCTTCAGCAACGATGTGACCTGGGTGCTTCAGGCCGGTTTTCCTGTCACGCTTGCGGCCGCGGCCGGATCGACCAACACGCTGGATGTTGAGCGGAACCATGTGGATCTCCGCAGTCTGATCGGCCCCGGCGCAGGCGTTTTGCGCAAGACCGGCGCCGGGTATCTGAACTTCACCAATACCGCGAGCCCCTTCAACGGTTCATGGCTGGTGGAGCAGGATCGTCTGGAGATCAAGACCGGCACCTCGCTGGTCGCTGAATCTGCGGTCTACCGGTCGGATGCGTTGATCATGAACGGCGGCGCGATAAAGAACAATGACTCGTCGCCGGTCTTTCCGCCGACGCTGGGCATCACGCTGTTGGAACGCGGCGGTTCCTTCGCGATCGGCTGGCACGAGAGCCGGACCCTGACCTTCGCCAGCCCCATCACCGGGCCGGGCGCGCTCTGCCTGAGTCAGAATAATGGACGTTTTCTGTTGTCGAACCCGACCAACGATTATGCCGGCGGCACCGTCGTGGGCACCAACGGGCCTGGGTATCACGTCAGCGGTGCGCCCTACAATCTGGCCTATCTGCAGCTTGATGCCGATGGCGTGCTGCCGTACGGCACTGGCAAGGGCGGGCTTACGGTGGTCGGGGCTTGGCGCGGCGTGGTCGATCTGGCCGGCACCAGCAACCGGGTGACTGAACTGGCCGTGACAGCAGGCGGCATCGTCACCAACCGCGCGCCGGCCAACGGCGCGCTCTATGCCGACGCGCTCGCGCTGCGCGGCGCGCTGGCGTTCGGCACGCGCGTGGTCTGGTGTGGCGGTGCGTTCGAGGTGCAGATGGCCGACGGCGCGGGCGCGGGCACGGTGGCGATTCCCGAGGGTGCGACGCTCACCGTGACGAATCGGCAGGCGCTGGGCGGCGCGTCGTTGCTGCTCGACGGCAGCGCGCTGGCACTCTATGAAGAGACGGCGGCGGAGCGTGCCTTCTCAACCAACAGCGGCGCGATCTGCGTCGGCCCCGGCGGCGGCACGGTCACTCTCTCCGGCCGTACGCCGCTCCCCGTTTTCGCGGTGCTCGGCGGCGTGATTGCGTCGGACGACAATCTGACGGATGCCGCGCTGGCGGTCAACACGTCGGTCGCGGTCGGTTCGGACGGCGCCGTGCCCGCATTGTTCGACGCCGCGGTGACGGTGCCGGAAGGTGAAACCATCTTGTTCCGCGATTCGGTCTGGCTCCGACGTCTGCCGGCGTCCGGCACATGGGCGGTGGCGCCGGGGACGGAGGCCGTGCTGGAAGGCGACGCGCTGGCGGGCTTGCAGACGTTCCTCGACGCGGGCAGCGCGCTGCGGGTGGTGGCCGCGAATCTGGCGAGCTTCGACGGCGGCATTACGCTCGGGGCCGGCGAAACGTTGATCTACGACACGCAGGCTGTCGCGGACAATACCGTCTTTGATTCGCCGCTGAACACGTATACCGTCACTCACGCCGTCACGCTGAATGGCGGCACCTTGACTTTTTCAGGGCTGGGGAGTGTGACCCATGCGGGCGTGATCGCGGGCAGCGGTGCGCTGGTCAAGCTGGAGGGCGGCACAGCAGCGCTCACCGGCAACAACACGTTCGCCGGCAGCGTCGCGGTGGATGGCGGCACCTTGCTGGTCGGCAGCGAAAGCGCTTTGGGATCGGCCGGCAACGCGGTTGCGCTCAACGGTGGCCTGCTTCGCACCACGCCGGGTGCCGCTCTGACTCTGCAGCAGGCGGTGTCCCTGGCGGGGGGCGGTTTCTATGTCGACGGCGGGAGCCTGCGTTTGGCCGGCGGCTTAACGGTGGACGGCACCCTTGACAAGCAGGGCAGCGGCGAGCTGATCATTGAAAGCGCCGCGCTGAATGCGCCGGACGGCCTGACCCTGAGCGGCGGCGCGGTGGTGCTCGAGATCGCCGGCGGCATGACTCATACGTTGGAGCGGCTGGCCGGGGCCGGCGACCTGATCGTGCGCGGCGGCGGCCGGCTCTCGGTCAGATCGGTGACCGACCACACCGGTTCGATCGTGTTGGAGAACGGCGTGCTGCTGGAGGAACTGGGTCCTGCCGTCGATCCGGCGCTGTGGCTCGATGCGTCGGCCGCGCAGACGCTGGTGTTCAAAGAGGGAACGGTCGATCAGGTGATCCGCTGGAATGACGTGCGCGACGGCTCGGTCGGTTCGGGCCATCCTTATGCCTGGCTTAATGAGTTCTCGCCGAACCTGAAAGATCCCGGATATAAGACCGCCTTGCCGCCGGTCGTGCTGCCGGGCGCTGTGGAGGGGCTGCCGGCTTTGGATTTCGGTGTTTATCGCAGCGGCCAGTGGCTGGAGTTCGTCCCGGTGGCGAACGCCCGCACCTTCTTCTGGGTGATCGGCTCGCAGAACAGCGGCGGCCTGCTGATCGGCTCGCCCGACAAGTCCGCGGCGCGCGGCGGCGGGCAGATCGACGGGACCTTGCTGGCCTCGCATCCGATCTTCGGCTCGGACACATGGATCGCGGCCGAGTTCAGGATGAGCCAAGCGTGGGTCAACGGGGTTGCTGTCAATCCCAACACCACCGGCTTGAACGGCGGTTATCAGCTCGTGACGGCGCTTACCACCGGCGGTGTGACGGTCAACGGGCTGGCCAAAGACATGCGCACGACCTTGACCGGCGGGCAGGCGGACGGCACGGGGCGCAGCGGTGGCCAGCGGCTAGCCGAAGTGCTGATCTATGACCGCGTCCTGACCGAGGAGGAGCGGCAGACGGTCGAAATCTATCTCATGCGCAAGTGGCTGGGCGGAGCGGGCGGTACGCGTGCGCGCGCGGCCCGCCTCACGGTGAGCGGCGAGGGCGGCGTGGAGATTCCCCACGCCAATGTGACGGTGCCGTTCGGCCGGATCACCGGCAGCGGCACCTTGGCCAAACTCGGGGCCGGCACGATGTCGGTCGAAGCGCCGGAGCTGTTCAGCGGCACGCTGGCGCTGGCCGAGGGCGCGTTCACGGCGGACGGGCTGGCGGCGCAGCTCACGGCGCATGCGGCCACCACCAATCCGGTGCCGGGCGCCGCGTTCTGGGTTGACGCCAATGTGGCCGGCAGCTTCGGCACGGATGCCGCGGGCCGTGTCTATTGGCGCGACGCGCGCTGGGACGGGGCGGGTGACTATATTGTGGCGACGCAGCGCTGGGCGCATGCGCCGGTGTTGCTGCCCAACGAGATCGGTGCGCTCGCCGTGGTGGATTTCGGCGCCACCAACACGCCGACGGTCGACAAGGGCTTGCAGTGGTCGCGCACGCTCAATAACGTGCGCACGGTATTCTGGGTGATCGGCTCGCAGCAGGGCGGCGGGGTGCTGCTCGGCGGCACGCAGAACGAGGATGCCACCGGCGACAATCACTTTGCGCGCGGTCCGGTCGCCAGCGCCGCCACGCCGCTCTTCTGGCAGTATGCGCATGGATCGGTGAAAGGCTGTCCGACCCGCATCGACGGCGTTCCTGTGGACAACACGCAGGCCGGTCTTTCCGGCGGCTATCAGGTGGTGGCGCTGCGCACGACAGGCAATGTTTTGGCTGGACAGTTCGCACGCGACCGCTGGCTCACGGAACGCAGCGGCGGCCAGCGGCTGGGCGAGGTGATTGTCTACACCAATGCGTTGAGCGAGGCCGAGATGGCCCAGGTCGAGGCGTATTTGATGAGCAAGTGGCAGCGTCCTTTCACGCGCGATATCCCTGCGACGCTGGGAGCGCTCACGGTGCCGGCGGAGGACGAGCCGCCGCTGGCCGGAACGCTTCAGGTCGGTGTTCGCGAACTGAATGTCGGCAGCCTGAGCGGGACCGGCCTGCTGGCCAAGACCGGCGCGGCGGCACTGAGTCTGTTTCAGTTTCAGGATTTCGCGGGATGGCTGGACGTCATCGAGGGGCGCGTGGCGCTGAGCGGCTACGCCAAGGTCGAGCGTAACCTCGCCTTTTGGGCGGACGCCAGCCGCGCGGCCTCGCTGGTCTCCCTGCCCGGTGCGCCGAACGACATCATCGGCTGGCGCGACGCGCGCGACACCGATCCGGCCGCGACCAATTACCCGTATGCGTTCCTCAATCCGCTGGTACCCAACGACAAGGACCCTGGCTATCGTACGGCGTTGCCACCGGTGCTGGAGCCGTCGGCGCTCAACGGCCGCGCGGTGCTCGATTTCGGGGCCTGGCGCAGCGGCCAGTGGCTGCAGGTCACGCCGGTGGCGAACGCCCGTACGATCTTCTGGGTGCTGGGGTCGCAGCAGGGCGGCGGCCTGCTGATCGGCGGCAGCGCGCACAACCTGATCCGCGGGCCGGTTCCGGGCATGTCTGCGCTGGAAGAGCATGTGGTCACGCACACCAACATGATCTGGAATGCCGCGTGGAGCGATGCGGCCGTAAAGAACGGCGAGACCTTTACCAACGGCGTGGCTGTCGGCAACGGCACCGCAGCGCCGCTCAGCGGCGGGTATCAGGTGATCGCCACACGCACGGCAGCGGGGCTGACGATCGACGGTCTGGCCAAGGAGATGCGCGCGCTGGCAGGCGGTCAGGCTGACGGGGTGAACCGCAGTGGCGGGCAGAAACTTGCCGAGCTGCTGATTTACGATGCGGTGCTTTCAAACGAAGAGATGCGGCAAGTCGAAGCCTATCTGGCAGCCAAGTGGGGATTGCCGCTGGGTGGCGGCGCCGGTGCTGTCGGATCGTCGGCCTCGCCCATGACCCTGACGTTGCGGGAGGGTGCCGAGCTGACGCTGGGCGGCAGCGGCGAACATGATCTGGGTGCGCTTGGCGGCGCCGGCACAGTATCGGAAGGCGCGCTGACGGTGAGCGGCATCGAGCAGGTGTCCTCTGAAAGCCCGGCGTCCGAGCTGGCGCTGGCCGGCTCGCTGACGGTCAGGGATGGTGCGGCTTGGCATGTGGACGCGGGTGCGGGCGGCGTCGTGCCGTTGCGCGTGGCGGGCGGACTCGTTTTCCAGGGTGGCGGCAGCGTGACGATCACGGGAGCGACCGCGCTGCCTGACGAGCCGGTCTTGCTGGCCGAGGCGGTGGCGGGGAGTTCGCTGAGCGGTTTCGCGGCGGAGGCATGGACGGTGGCTGCCGATGACACCGGCCGGCAGATGCGGCTGGCGGCCGATGGCGACGCGGTGTATGTGGTGCCGTCCGGCAAAGGAACGATGCTTATCCTCCGGTAACGGGCCGCAGGGATGGGACGGGCCGGACGTATTCAATAACAGCGACGAGGTGTGTGATGAAGAGAGCGGTATTGACGAGCGGGACGGCGCTGCTGGCGGCGGTTTTGAGTTGGGGGGCTGACGGGGTCTGGACCGGCGGGACGGGGAACTGGACAGATACGGCCCAATGGAGCGGCGCCGTCATGCCCGGCAGCGGCGAATGCGCCGCATTTGTCGGCCCGGGCGGCACGGTGACGGTGCCGCCGGGCGCGCTGTTCACGCTTGCGGCGCTGCTGTTCAACACCAACGGCGCGAATGTGGCGTGGACGCTGGCCGGCGAGACCAACACGTTGGTTGCGCCAGCCGAAATCCGTGTCGCGGCCAACACGGCCACGCTCGCCACCGTGCTGGCCGGCAATGCGGGACTGTCCAAGACCGGCAACGGTGTTTTGGAATTAACGGCTTCGAACAACCTCTTCAGCGGCGCGACCGCCGTCTCGGGCGGCCTTTTGCGCGTGTGCTCTGACGGATCGCTGGGCACGGTGCCAGAAAGCGTGAAGCCTGACGCCATCACGCTCGACGGCGGCGGCCTGACGGATGTGCTGGAGCCGTTGACCCTTCACGCGAATCGCGGCGTGACGCTCGGGCCGGGCGGGGGATGGTTTCTTGCGCGTTATTACGTCCCGGTTGATATTCTGGGGCCGATTACCGGCCCGGGGTCGGTCGCGATCGCGCGGCAGAGCAACGCTGTGGTTTTCTCCAACCCCGCAAACGATTATGCAGGCGACACGGTGCTCGGCACTGACGATGTCGGATACTGGTCGGATGTCAATGCGATGGGGTTGCTCAAACTGGGGGCCGACGAGGTGATCCCGCACGGCACGGGCAAGGGCGCGCTGGTTTTCAACGGCGCTAAGCGCGGCGTGCTGGATCTGAATGGCAAGACGGAAACCGTCAACACGCTCATTGCGAACGGCGACCTCTGCCTGTCGAACAGCGCCGTGCAGGCAGGCGTGCTCAGGGCCGGCGTGGAAGGTGCAGGCATCGCTGCGTTCGGCGACATTCAGGCGGGCGCGGTGCTGGAGAAGATCGGCGCGGGCGTGATGCATTTTTCGGACAACGGGCTTTCGCGCGGCGCGGTGCAGGTGTCGGAGGGCGACTTTGCGTTTTCGGCAGCCTCCGCTCTGGGGGAGATGACGGTGCGGCTTAACGGCGGCACGTTGAAAATGACAGAAACGCAGCCCGGATTGGTCGAGAGCCGGGCGACGGGGGCGAGCGGTTCGATCAACCTCTCCTTGCCGATGACCGAACGGGGCGTGCGCCCCGGCACGGTCAAAGGATTTGCCGGCATCACGCCCTTCCTGTTCGGCGACAACACGCAGTACCGGTACACGGGTCAGTGGCAGGTGCCGCAGGCCGGAACGTACAGTTTCGCCAAAAGTTTTGACGACGGAGCCTATTTAGCGCTCGACGGCCGAGTGCTCTTGAACAACAGCACGCACAACGGTTTGGCGGTTACGCAGAATGTGGCGGTGGCCGCGGGGTGGCACACGCTGGAAGTGCGTTTTTCAAACGGAACAGGCAGCGTCGGCCCTTACGGCGGCACCGCGCCCGCAGGCATTGTGTTCGATTCGGACAACAAGGATCTGTCTAACAGCGTGCACCTTGCTGCGGCGCGCCGGTTCGAGGATCCCGGCGACGGCAGCGTGCTGCGCACGATGCCGCTCGGAAGCCTCACGAATGTGATTCGCGCACCGCTGGAATTGGCGCAGGATTCGACCTTTGACCGCTCGGCGACAGCGGCGCCGCTGGTGTGGGCGGCCGACGTGAGGTGCGCGGCCGGCACAGCCGGCACGCCGGTGCTGACTGTCACGGGCGGCGCGGAGCCGTTCAGGGTCGGCGGCCCGGAACGGCCCGTTGTTTTTGGGGTGGATGTGGCCGATGCCGGCGGCGTCGTGTTTTCCGACAAGATCTGGCTGTTGACAGTGCCGGCTTTGTCGGCGTGGTCGATTGAGCCCGGCAGCGACGTGGCCGCCGGCACCCCGGGCATTCTGGGGACGGGCCCGCAGACGCTGACCGACTACTCGCTGCGCATTCCGCGTCCGGATGCGCTGGGCGTCGGCGGCGAGACGGTGACCGTAAACGGTTCGGGCCTTGCGGTCTGGTTTGACTCGACACGCGAGACGGCGAGCCGTCTGTACGACGATCCTGCCCATGCGTGGACAGCGGAGCACGATGTGGCGTTGACCGGCGCGGGGGCTGTGGCCGGTTTTGACGGGGCGGGAACGGTCAACTATGCCGGCACGATCAGCGGCAGCGGCACCCTGGTGAAAAACGGCGCCGGAGACGCCGTCTTGGACGCGCCCAACAGTTTCAGCGGCGCGGTGCAGATCAACGCGGGCCGTCTGGTGGTGAGCGACGACGCGCAATTGGGTGATCCGGCCAATGCGGTCGCTTTCGCCGGCGGTTTGCTGGGGATTGAGGCCGGATCGACGCTCTCGCTGCCGCGCGCGTTTACGGCTGCCTCTGGCGGCGTTGATGTTCCCGACGCAGCGGCACTGACGCTCACAGGGGCGCTCAGCGGCACGTTCGCAAAGCAAGGGGGCGGCACCTTAATGATCGGCGGGGCGGCGGCAAACGACGCGCTGGATCTCGCGGTGGATGCCGGGGTCGCCGAACTTGGCAAAAGCGACGCGCCGGCGGTTCGGCACATCGTGCGCGTCGCGTCGAACGCGGCGGTGCGTCTGACCGGCGGCGGCGGTAACCAGATCGCCGGCCATGTGACGCTGACCGGCGGCACGCTGGATCTCAACGGCAGGCCGGAGGGGATCGGGGCGCTTGACAGCACGTGGCTCTCCAGCACGGTGGTCAACGGCGGTACGGCCGTGGCCGCGTTGTCGGTGGGCGAGACGGATGCCAGCAGCGTCTTTTTTGGCCGGCTTGCGGACGGTGCCGCGCCGCTGGCGCTTGCCAAGACCGGCGGCGGCATCTTGACGTTGGCCGGCGGAGGCACGCCATCGTCCTATTCCGGTTCGACAACGGTTGGCGCGGGAACACTCGCCTGGGGAACAGGCGTTCGTTACGTGCGTTTCCGCGTGGACCGCACGCGCACGGCGGGGCAGATGCCGGCGGTCTCCGAATTCCATCTGCTTCTGGATGACGAATGGGTGCCGTACCCGGCCGGCGCGGTGATCTATGCGACCTCCTCCAACGGCCCGACCGGTGGCCCTGACCGTCTGATCGATACGAACACCGTGACCAAGTGGTTGGCCGCGTCTGCGAATAATCAATATTTCCGCGTTGACCTGTTGCGACCGACCGCTGTCAACGGATACCGGTGGTACACCGCCAACGACGTGCCCGAACGCGATCCGGTTTCATGGACGGTGGAGGTCAGCGCGGACAACGTGATGTGGTACACGGTGGACCAGCAAGAGAATGTGCCGGTCCTCACCACGCGCACCATGCTGGCGGGTGCTTGGCCGTTCCGCACGCCGTTCGCCGGCAATCAGACGGCTTCTTCGCTCAGCGCCGTGTCGGTGTCGGCCGGGGCGACCCTGCAGCTTAACTCGCCGTATGAGGCGATCCCGTCGCTCTCCGGATCAGGCGTGTTGGCTTTTTCCAGCGGGCAGGCCCTGACGGTCGCCGATCTCTCGGGGTTCACCGGGCGCGTGGCAGGAGCCGGACGGCTGATGGTGCAAGGCGCGGGCGGCGCGACACCCTCGCTGGCCGGCATGCCGAGCGCCGTGACCGTGGTCAACGCGGGCAGCGCGCCGCTGGATGTGGCGGTGGGCGGCGCGTCCGACGAGGCCTTCAGCGCCGCGGTGCGCGATGGCGTGTCGCCGGCAGGGCTGGTCAAGCAAGGCGCGTCGAGCACGGTCACGCTCTTCGGCCCGTCGTTGGATTACACGGGCGATACGCGCGTGGAAGCCGGCACGCTGGCGATCGCGCCGGGCACGCCGGCTTACCGCTATGTGCGCTTCTCGACCTTTGCGGTGCGCGATCCGACGGCACCGAACACACAGAACCGCATCTCGCTGGGCGAGTTTCAGCTCACGCTGGGCGGGGTAGCGGTCACGCTGCCGGCCGGCACGCAGGCCAGCGCACTGGGTTCTCTGTCGGATTACGGACCTGAAAAGGCGATCGACGGCGCGTGGGACGTTGCGGTCACGCGCTGGATCGGCACGTCGATCACGAACTGGCTCAAGATTGACATGCTGGCGTCGGTGGCTTTTGACGGGTATCAGTTTTACACGGCCAGCGATGCCGCGTATGACTGGGGCCGCGACCCGATCACCTGGCGTTTCGAAGGCAGTCATGACGGAACGACCTGGACGCTGCTGGACGCTCGTGAGCACGAGATTTACCCCAACCAGCGCAGCTTCAAGGTCGGGCCGTTCGAACTGGGCCGTCCCGCGCCGGTGCCGCCGTCATTCTGGGCCGCGGCCAACGCGTTCAGCGAGCGGGTCGAGGCGGTGACGGCACGCTACGTGCGTTTCAACCCGACCCGCATCAGGCTGGGCAACTACGAGTATCCCAACACCGGTTTCCAATTCGCGGAGCTGCAACTCCTGCTGGATGATGCCGTAGTGCCGTATCCCGCGGGCACGGCGGCCTCCGCGCCGGGCGGCGGCTACAATCGGCCCGAAGAGAACAACGTGCTCACGCCGGACAAAGTGGTGGACAACATCCTGCCGAGCGAGGAGGCGAACAACCGCTGGTACAGCCAGTCGCTGGTCAATCCGCTGACGGTGGATATGGGGAGTCCGGTGACCTTCAACGGTTACCGCTGGTACACCGGGCTGAACGGGACGTCGCGCGATCCGCTCTCCTGGACGCTGGAGGTGAGCTGCGACGGTACCAATTGGTTCCTGGCCGACACGCAGACTAACTGGTGGGGCACGCTGACGCGCAAGGCGCTGGCTGGCGAGTGGAAGCTCCGGCTGCCCGCGCGGGCAGGCATGCTGTCCTGCGCGATTCCGGACGCATCGCGCACGCGCGTCGAATCAGGCGCGGTGCTGCGCTTGGCCGGCGCGGCGGAGACGGTGGGCCCGCTGAGCGGGGCCGGCACGGTCGAGTTGGCCGACGCGTCGTGGCTGGGCGTCCATGCGTTTGAGCCGGCGACATTCACGGGAAGCTTCATCGGCGCGGGTACGTTGGCGGTGCAGGGCGGCGCGCAGGCGTTTGCCGGCGCGTCGCTGTCCGGCGTGACCAACCTGCTGCTGTCCAGCGCGGGTGCCGTCACGGGGGACGCATCGATGGCCGGCGACCTGACCGTCCGTTTCGCGGGCGGCGCGTATGGGGCGACCCTCGCGGTGGGCGGCGCGCTGCACGTGGACGGGAATGTGGCGTACGTCTTGCCGCAAGACGTCGCGCTTCCATACAGACGGACGCTCTTTTCCTTTGCTTCAGTCGATGCCGCGACGCGCGACGCCTTGGCGGCGGGCGCAGCCGCGCTGGCCGTGCCGGAGGGCTTCAAGGCGTCCGTGCACGTGACGGACACGCAGGCGACGCTGACGGTGGCCTCGCCCAGCACGGTCCTGACCTTGCAGTAGCGCCGCCGCGCCTGCCGATGCCCGTTCGCCGCGCGGGCGAGTTCGGAAAATCGAGCCGTCAGTTCGGATTATCGAGGTTGCGTGTCGGTTGTGAAAGGCGTACCTTTCCTGTTATGCGATATTCGTTTGCCCTAGGGCGGAAGGAGGCGAGCATGACAGGCAGGGGAGTGGGCATGAAGGCGCGTCTGGCGGTCGGTCTCGTAAGCATGTTGGCGACAGTCCATGCCGCGGAGGTGCAGAAGGCGGACAACGAGGACGCGCTCGCGCTCGGCTCGAGCTGGGTCGGCGGGGTGGCGCCGGGCGGCGTCGACACGGCCGTGTGGGACGGCGAGCTGATTCCCGACGCCACCAACTGGGTGTACGGCCTGGGCGAGGATGTGGCTTGGGGCGGCATCCGGGTGACGAACCGCGCCGGTTTCTTGATCGTGACCAACGACGGTTCGCGGCTCTCGCTCGGTGCGGGCGGCATGGCCCTTACCGTTCACGTGACAAACACGGACAGTCAGGTGTCCTTTGATGTGCCGATCACCTTGAGCGCGCCTCAGACCTGGCGGTCATTTGACAGTGTCGGCAATTATTTCTGGCGGCCGGTGGATGGGACCGGGCCCTTGACGCTGGAATCGGGGTGGTTCGCGTTTTACGATCCGCTGACGATGTCCGGCGGCATGAACGTGGCGGCGGGAGCGGGGGTGCATGTCCGGTCGAACGCTGTGGTGCACGGCGCGGTTTCGATCAGTGACGGCAGCACGGTGTTGGTCAACAAGCCGGTGGCGACCGAGTGGCGGCAGAGCTTCGCGTCCGGCAGCGTGACCAATGACGGCACGTTTG